>CAMCEP010000044.1 GCA_945873675.1 Asaia bogorensis | reverse complement strand
GCAGGAGGATCTTTTCCAGTGATCATCGCGCTTTCCGGCGGCATTGGCGGGGCGAAACTCGCGCTTGGCCTTTCGCGCGTTTTACCGCCAGAGGAATTGCTGATCATCGCCAATACCGGCGATGATTTTGAGCATTATGGGCTCACGATCTGTCCCGATACGGATACGTTGCTGTATACCCTGGCGGGGCTGGATAATCCCAAGCTCGGCTGGGGGCGCGCGGATGAAAGCTGGGCTTTCATGGAAGCGCTCGCTTCGCTTGGTGGGGCGGATTGGTTTCGCCTTGGTGATCGTGATCTGGCGCTGCATGTGCTCCGCAGCCATCGCCTGCGTGCGGGTGACTCGCTTTCCGCCATCACGGATGATTTCCGTCAGCGCTTCGGCATTGGCCCGCGCATCCTGCCGATGAGTGATGATCCCGTGCGCACAAAAATCGGCACGGATCAGGGCTGGCTCGATTTCCAGGATTGGTTTGTGCGTTTGCGCGCTGAACCTTTGGCGCGCGCGGTGAAATTTGCGGGTGTTGAACAGGCGCGCCCGCAGCCGGTATTGCTTGAAGCGCTGCGCGCGCAGCCTCGCGGCATTGTGATTTGCCCAAGCAATCCCTTCATCAGCATCGAACCCATCCTGGCCGTGCCGGGTTTACGAGATGCCATCGCCGCATCTGGCGCGCCGGTGGTGGCGGTATCGCCCATCATCGCCGGCCAGGCTGTGAAAGGACCAACCGCGCGCATGTTTGAAGCCCTTGGTGTCACGCCAAGCGCCGCTGCTGTTGCCGCGCGCTATGGCGATTTGCTGGATGGTTACGTGATGGAACATGGCGATGATGGTACTGGCATCACGCCGCGTGTGTTTCATGCGGCAACACTGATGCGCGACCTGGCCGACAAAACCGCGCTAGCGCAGCAGGTACTGGCGGCGATTGAAGCGTTCAGATGAAGCCCTGGGCCATTCTGCCGGTGAAGGAAATGGCAGGAGCAAAGCAGCGCCTGGCGCCCTTGCTGTCACCTGAAGAACGCATCGCACTGATGCAAGTGATGTTGCGCGATGTGCTGGCAGCGCTATCGGCTGCGCCAAGCTTGGCCGGCATCGCGCTGGTGACGCTTGATCCCTGGGCGCAAGCGTTGGCACAGGACCACGGCGCGCGGATCATCACTGAAGGCGCGCGGGAAGGCCATACAGGGGCGGTGACAGCGGCTGCAGCAGTGTTGCAGGCGGAAGGTGTCGCGGCCATCCTGACCATGCCTGGCGATATTCCCGCGGTGAAAACGCCGGAGGTGGAAGCACTGATCGCAGCGGCAAGCACCGCGCCTGCCTTCATCATCGCGCCTGCGCATGATGAGCAGGGCTCCAACGCCATTCTGATGTCACCGCCCGATGCGGTGAAGCTGCGCTTTGGGGAAGACAGTTATTTCCCGCATCTGGCGGTGGCGCGTGCGGCGGGGATTACACCGCAGATCCTGCGCCTGCCGGGCATTGCGATGGACATTGATCACCCCGCAGATATCGCGCGCTTTGCCGGCATTCCCGAAGCCAAGGCTACGCAAACCCTGGCATGGTTGCAGCACAACGGCGTTCTTAGCTCTATAAGTTTAGACTTAAACTGACGCTGTCTTGATCTGGCGCGGTGGGTGTCTGTCGGATCGAGACTGTCAGGCGACGTGGTAATCCCCCCCCAGTGGATAAGGGCCGTAACTAGAATTTTCTCGGCGAGATAGCAGGGGGGAATCTGATGAAGCAAAACCGCTCTATGAAAGCCAGATCCGGCGGTGCTGCGCCAGGCTGAGTTTGCTTGTCTTGTGCCCGAACTGTGCCTGGAGCACGGGATCAGCACGGCGACGTTTTATAGATGGCGCTCGAAGTATGCCGGGATGGATGTGTGTATGGTGAGCCAGAGGTGATCCGTTGGCACGGCGGGTTCAACGCGCCATTGACAGTGCGACATACGCAGGCGGGCGGCATTGCACGCAAAACGATCCCTACCCAGGGCTGCCTCTGCGGACCCGCCCATTGATGACACCGCCGGGAACGGGGCGGGCGCCGCTCGGAACCGACTACTGGAAGACCAATCTAGCCTGCCATGGTTGCCGGCACCCCAGAAATCACTGTCCGCACCATTGGAGCGAAGTGTCGCGACACAGGCGCGCCGCAAAGCTACGCTGCGCCACTTCCCGGCTGTCCCCACCTGGGACCCCTACGCCTTCTTCGGGTTGAGTCCCATTTCTTTCCGATAGGCGAGAGAAGCGTCACGAACTCAGCAAGGCTGCTAAAATCGTAAATATCGGAAAAAATACGACTTTCTTTGGGTAAACCAATTTGGGCGAAATCCTGTAGAAATAAGACAATTATCCTAACATGCGTTGGAATAATATAATATTATGAAGAAGAGGAATTCTAATAAAATCTAGTTTACTGGAATTCCGGTATACTTTACTAGCCACCTTAATTTCCAAATTCTTTTTTACGCAAGGTGAGGTTTTACTGTGATCGAAAAATCTGAAGGTAATGATGGGGCCTCCGCGTCAACTCAGGCAGCAGGCGGACAAGCCTTGTCCGCAGCGCCGGGCGGCGGCGTCGCCCCCTCCAAAACCTGGCGTTCTCGCTTTCCCACACTGGCAGCGGGTTATGGCTTTGGCCTCGTGACCGCAGGCATTCTTTTTGGCCTGGCATCCCCTGGTTGGCCGCGGCCCACTATTCCAGTTGCTGCGCAATCCTCATCCGGGGCGATTCCGACCGCTTTCGGCCGTGCGGATCAAACCGGCTTTGCCGTTTCAGCATTACGGTTGCAAATGGCCATTGCTTCTTCTCGTCCCTGGCGGCGTGAGTATGACGCGCTGGTCGCAATGGCGCCCCCTGACGCGATACCGCAGCCCATCGCGGCCCTTCTCAGCGTTCATGCCATTCAGGGGGTCCCAAGCGAAGCCGAATTACGGGAACGCTTCCTTGAATTGGCGCCGCAACTGCCAAGGCGCCTACTTGGAAGCAATTCCTCCATTGATCGCCTGGTTCAGCGTGCACAAACACTCGGCGCCAGCATTGGCATAACCGAAGGCGGTGCTGAAAGTCGTGGAACCATTTCCATCACCACGATTGAAAGCCAAATCCGGCGCGGTAATCTGCGCGCAGCGCTGAGCGATACGGAAAACCTAGACCCTACAATCCGCCCTTATCTGACCGCCTGGCTTTCTGACCTGCAAGCGCGCGTCGCGGTGGAAGAAGCCGTGGCTGAACTTGTTGCGGTGGCGGTTGAAGGAAAGAAATGAAGACCACTAATGTATGGGGGCGCTTAATGCCAACGAAATCCCTGTCCTTCGGGCGTGTTGTCCTGGCGATCTGCTCAGCTTTATTCGTGCTTGCTTGCGTAGCTCAGCCAAGTGCCGCGTCCCCGCGCACTGAACGTGAGGGCCTTTGGGTCTTGGCATCTGGTTCAACCGCACATGTTGCGCGCGAATTGATCGAAGGCTTCAGCACCAGCTATCAGGTTCCCGCAAGGCCGCGCCTTGATATTTTGCCGACACCGCAAGCCTTTGATGCCTTCTGTTCTGGGCTAGGCGGCACAACACCAGACATATTCATTACCTCACGTCGCGCCACGCCGGCGGCTCGGGATTATTGCCGTAGAAACGGCGTCACTGAAATTGTCGAAGCGCAGATCGGTATTGGATCCCTTGTTTTGGCAACAAAGAATGGTGATCCGCTGAATGCATTATCGTCCGAAGAAGTCTGGCGTGCGATCGGCGCCGAAGTAGTGCGTGGTGACGAATTCGTCGCCAATCGTGCACGCACCTGGCGAGAAGTTTCGCCCGGCCTGCCAAATTCAGAAATCCGGCTTATAACTGGTGCTTCCGGTGGCTCTTCAAGATCCTATTTCGAGAGCCTGGTGCTTGAAGCAGGCTGCCGTCATCATCCAACAATCATGTTGATCTTTGAAGCGGCCTACCGACGCTCGAAATGTGTTACCATGCGGCAGGATGGCCGCATCGTTGAAAGGCGCGTGGAAGATATTCCAGGTGAAATTTTGCGCGCCCCGCCCGGAACGATTGGGACTGTAACACTCGCTCAGGTACGCGCAAGCGGCGGAACATTGGCTGCGGTCAAATTGGATGATGTCACTCCTTCGAACGCCTCTATCGCAGCCCTGGATTATCTGCCCACCTTCAATGTAATTCTCTACGCGAAGCGCCAGCACTCTCGTGCAACTAGTGGTGTCGGCGTTGTTAGGGGTATCCGTGAATTTTCTACCTTTGCGGTTAGCGAACAGGTATCTGGACCGGATGGCAGGCTTTCGACCAATACCGGTCTAGTTGCTCTATCCCCTGATGAACGCGTGAAGCAGCGCCGCGCCGTTGCCAATCAAACGATCATGTCACGCTGACCTCAAGAAGGAATTGGCAATGCGTTTCATACTGATCCTTGCTGCATCCATCCTGATGGGCCCGCTTACCGCCACGGCCCAATCCAACAACACGCCGCCTCAGCCGCGAACGGTGCCTGGCATTCCACTTCAGGACCCTAATAGTGATGAAAGCCTATTCGAGCGCCTTGACCGGCTTTGGGAGGGTGCCAAAGGGTTGTTTTCAGTAACATCCACTATCACCGCGACGTCGCAGATGCGTGGTGGTCGCCAGGAAGACAATGATTTCCGTTGGCTTATGAATATTGCCGGCTACAAGCTGAAGGAAATCGAAAGTACTGTGGGTCTCATTCCCGGACTTGGATTGAATTTCGCTGTTGCGCGCGAATTGACCGAGGCTGATCGCGATTACGTCGAACGCGCGCTTGAACGTCATGCGCGCCTTAATCCTGGCCCGATCAGTGCGATTCAGCGGAGTATTGTCCACGGTGTTCTTGAGGCACATGATTTGGGCAAATACGGCATTGAGAAGGTTGAAATCGATCTTCTGCCGCTGCCAAAGGTCAAGATATTGATGACCCCTGTTGATGCGCCACTGAGCATGGAGACATCACGTGTTTTGCGTGCGATCGAACGGCTGAACAGCAACATCAATACGCTCATGCCACGCCAGCGTGGTACCCAAATGCCGCTCTGGATCCCTGAGGATGCATTCGTTCCGATTTCAGCTCCCGAAGCACGGCGCCTGTGATCAAAGAAGCCCGGTCTTCCAGCAATGTCAGGTTTTGAAATGAATCGCGAAGAACATAATTCATCCCCATTACGCTTCAAGGAATTCCTGAAGTTGCATCTGCGCCGTCAGCGCTTCCTTACCCAAGAACAGGAGGCGCGGCTGCTTGAGGAAGCGGTTCTCAGATATAACCTGACGGCCGATGAGGCGAATGGCGCACTTCGTGCTGCGGCCGATGATGCCGACATTGTGACTGAGGCTGAGCTGCTCAATTCTTCGGTGCAATTGCTGAAGGCCATGGCCGACAAAAAAAACCGCATCAGCCGCGAAGATTTCGAAAAGGCAGCAGATTTCTATCGCAGCAGAACCGGTACAACCATCACACCGATTGAAGCAAGGAAGCGCGTCAAGCGGGTCATGGAAGAACAGGGGCTTGAGCCACGGCGAAGCGGGCAGCTTCTCAAGACACGGAGATGGTATCGTCAAATCGGCGAATAATGTCCCATACAGATTCCACTTGAAGATTTATTACGTCAGCCTGGCAGCCGCGCATGGAGCCATGACCACTAATGGATATGTTGTTAGCACAGGGTATCGCTAGCCTCAGCCTACCGGTTGCGGCATTTGTAACCATCCTTTTGCCCGTCATCCTGGCCATTGGGCTGGGTGGCATCATTCATTCCGTCTTCACGCCACAGGAACTGGCGACGAATGCCGCAGTTGGCTATGCGAAATTTGGCTTTCTTACAGAAGGCTATGCGGTCATTGCCGCCCTTACCCTTGTTGGTAGCTGGGACATTTACCAGAACTCGCGTGATATCATCCAAAGGGAGACGAACGCGCTTTACATGTTGGCGCTTGGCACAGAAACCTACAGCAACCCTGATCAGGCAGAATTACGCGCCGCCATGCGATTTTCAATAAGGAATTACGCATCAGAAGTGGTCGGCGAGGAATGGGCTGTCATGCAGGGGCGCGGGCGTTCGGAAAACTCGGAAAATGCTTTCCAGGTCATGGCGAAAACCTTCATGAGTGCTGAACCACAGACCAATGCCCAGCAGGCCCTTGCCCCAAATATTCCACAATGGATCAGCAATGTTTCCGAAGCACGGCTCGCGCGTCTTTCAATCATGTCCCGGACAATTTCAAGCATAGTATGGACGCTTTTGCTCGCGTCGTCAGTGGCTATCCTGGCATTCCAATGGTTCTTTGCTGGGGCAAGACTTGGCATCCACTTCGCTATGGGTATTTCCATATCCATCATCATTGGTGGCGTTCTTTTGACCTGTGTGAAACTGGCCTTTCCTTTCAGTGGCGATTACCCGCTCCTGTCCACACGTCCCTTTTTGGTCCTCATGGAAATAAGATGAGGCGTGTGAGCCCCCTCTCATTACAGCGGCGGCATCGCTTGCAGAAGGCGAAACCACCAGGTGTGGCGTATTGTTGTCTGGTCGGTTTGCTTGCTATTTCGATACTGCTGCTGCCTTGCAGAGCCGATGCGCAATCTGTCGTGCGGCTTGCAGTTCAGGACCTGGACGGCACCTGTCGTGTATTTGCCCTGCCGAAAGAGCGGAGTGACGAACTTCAAGCGCGCATAATAAATTATAGCGAAATCCTACTGGAAAAAGCCCAGACGTCGTTTGATCGTATGGCGGAAATCCGTTTTGCGGCTGCGCGGGAACAGGTACCTGGCTTTGGTAATTGGACCTATGGATGGTTTGAAGGCTACGTCCTTTCTCTCCGTCTTATGATGCAGTTATTCATCGGTTTGAAACGTGGCTTTTCGGAAGGATGGCCCCCAGACTTTATTGAGCGCTTGCGTGATGATATGTCGGCACCCGTGCGAGAAGCCTTTAAGGAAAATTTGCTGCAAGCGGGCCTTAGCCCGGAACTTCATCTGCGCGATTTGGATCTGATCGCAAGCGCCCTTGATGATGATTGGCGTAGATTCGTAATAGATTTTCGGTCTCAGATTCTACAAAACCCCAGTGTGCCCGGACCCGCTGGCTACCGTATATCTCTGATCGTGCCCGCATCTGACTTTGGCGATGGGCTTTCTGCGGCAGCACCAAGAACAACCGAGGGAATGGTAAGTGCCATTCAGGCCGATACAACCGTTATTTTCCAGGCCATGCGAACAATCGTGCCGCGCATAGGATCGATTCTGTTGCGTATTTCCGAATTCGGTGGCCTGATCTTCACCATTGCTGTCGTTGGCTTGGCCTTCGGTGGCCTGTTGGGCTTTCTTGCGGGTGCTTTTTTGGGCGTTGCCATCTACTGGTTTGTTGATTGGCTATTCAATCGCACCGACGCTTTTTTTAATCAGGTCGATTTTGAAAAAAATGTCTTGGATATCCTTAATCAGGCTCAGGCAAAGCTTTCGGGAAATGCTGGCGATACCTTCAGGCAACTCTTGCTCAGGCGCCTTGCACTAATTTCACCGTCGCCAGGTTCCTGCCCATGAAGTGGCGCAGATTTTTTTATGCCTTTTTGCTGCGTATGATCTTTGCATATGTTTGCGTATTCGCGTTTTATAATACCACCGGCATTTCGCTTTGGCATTGGCCGACTGAAAGCCGCTTCGCTTTCTGGATGAAAATAACGGTTGGCCTTGCCCTTCTTGCGTCCTATTTTATCATGGCATGGAGCACCTATGGTGCCCTCAAACTTAAGGGGATTTTGTTTTCTTCAATTATCATTGCTTCAATCTGGATCACTTTGGTCGAGTTTTTAGCGATGCTGGGTCATTCCCGTCCAGAGTTGGGATTGATTTTCCTGTCATCCATCGCGACACTTTTTGGTATCGGTATCAATTACTCACCTATCCACTATCGGTTGGCGGGCATCGGCCACACTGAGGTCATTCAATGAATGTGATGCCTTTTGATCAACCTCCCAGCCATACGCACAACGAATTTTTCGATTTCCTGGTCAGCTGCTTAGACCCCCGCTTTACGGCTTTGCATACGCGCCACATGCTCTCCCTTGGGAGAGAGGGGAAGTATAGCGATTTCAGTATCGCGGGGGGTGCGCTTGCAGCGATCTTGCCGCAAAATCCATCCTGGGCGACCACGCTTTGGGAGAACCTCGCTCTTTCAATGAAGATCCACGGCGTCAATCGTCTTGTGCTGCTTGGGCATCAGGATTGTGCTGCCATCAAGCAATGGGCAGAAACTCAGCCGAACTTGCGTGGCTTGACTGAGCATCAATGGCACCAGGCGGTTTTTGCTGGTGCCAGCACTGAAGCGATGCGCCGCTTCCCAAAGCTTGTCATTGAGTGCCGCATTATCTCATTGTCTGGCGATATAGTCCGCTGCGATTGCCAAGCTGCGAGCCTTGCGCGCACGGGCATGCCAAAAGATGCGCGACGTGAGATACCCGGTGCAGCCTCACAAGCTCAAGAGGGTTTTTTAGAATTCGTAAAAACTGCCACTCGAAAGCATAATTTTTCATCGGCAGATGAAACGCAGACGCTTGCGGTCGGTGTCACTGAATATGGGCTGACTGCAGATCAGGCACGCGAAATCTATTTGGCGCAGGGCAACGCCAATATGCGCGTCCGCCAGAGTGAAGTGGACGAAGAATTGCTCGCTTTACTTCGTGTTCGGGCAGATGCACGTGGCTTTCTTCGCAAGACAGATGTCGAACTTGCTATTGCTTTCATCCAGCGCCGTTCCGATAATCGGCAAAGTAGAGCTGAGGCCGAACGGCTGGTGCGAGCAATGATGCTTAAGGAGAACCTTAGGCAACGTCGCCTTTTGAATATCTTCCGTTGAATGGTGCACGCAAACGGAGGGAAACAAAATTTCTCTGCTGACGTGCCCCGCTGAATTATTGCCAATTTTCGGGAGAGTCTCTTTCTCAAGGGGACGGACGAGTGAAATGCAGCAGGTTCAGCGATGAGCAGATCATCGGGAATTTGAGCAAACAGAAATCGGGCGCGGTGACGGCGGATGTTTGTCGCCGTCACGGGATCAGCGAGGCAGCATTCTACAAGTGGAAGGCCAGGTTTGGCGGCCTTGAAGTGCCTGAGGCCAAGCGGCATCGCACGCTGGAGGAGGGGAACGCCAAGCTGAACAAGCTGGTGGCTCAGGCGATGCCTGACATGGTGGTCTTGAAAGACATCTTGTCAAAAAATAGAGACTGCTGGTGCGACGTGTGATGCAGTCGTCCATGCCCGGACTGTTACGGAAAGAGTGCTGGTGAATGTTGCCTGGGGGCTGTTTCTGGGCGAGTAATTTCTGAAGTTGAATTCAAAAGTCTTCACGATTTCTGCCTGGCGCGTTTTGCCCTGGGTCACTGGTAAAAACAGTCTCAGAACTACGCGCCATGACGCGCAATCGTTCCGCGGCTGCGGCAATTGGTGAAGGTGTTAATGGATCCGTGCCACTGTAAGGGTTATGCATGATCGTAACGGTGAAAAGCGACGTCAAAGAAAGCCAGGAAAACAGGAAAACTGCTGCAAAAAGCGCCCTGGGGCGATCCGCATGGGTCAGCAGCAGCACCAGAACAGCGTTAAGGGAGAAAAACAAGCCGAGAAGCACTTTTTCGAAGGTTGGATGCTTCATGGAAAGTTCCAGACGCTGCAGTCGTAGTTCACGTAGTTTCTGCACAGACGCGACCATTTGTTGGTTGATCAGCGGGTGCCCCAAGCGATCCAAATTGGAATAGACGAAATCGCTGATGGCAATGATTTTGGTGAGTGACGCGGGCGTCGCGTTATTCGAATCGTGGGTTCGCAGCCCATCCCCTCCGCCATACCCATCCCGGAAGTAATTGATAATGATCGATCCGCTAAAGCCACGCTGCATCCTCGGCCAGTCGTCGTGTAGAACTGAATCCGAATAGGCCACCAAAAGATGTTGCAGCGGTTCCCCCACATCGCGCGAAAGATTGACCGAGACCCGCCCCATGGTGCGCAAGATATCTGCTTCTAGCAGCAGCGTGTCGGAAGCCTTTTGCCTGATCTGGCTGACATCATTCAAAAGAAATGCAATGCACAGCACCAGCAAGGCAGAACTGGCCTGATTGACGCCGCTTGCCTGCATGCCAGAAAATCGTTTGATCCACGAACAGGTGGGTCCCCTGGTCGAAAGCACATAAACAAGGCCAGCAAAAACGCCGCTTGAGATAAAAATTAAAAGGTACAACATTGAATACGCAGCCACAAACCTCTTCCCCCTGGCGTTTTAATAAACAGTATTTGGAACAGAAAGTATATAGGATTAACTTCGTTCCCAACTACTTGGCGACGGCTTGCTCGGCAAACCTCCGCCAATCGTGCCCGGGGCATGAAATCGTGAATGAATGAAAGGCGATGGCGGAGCAGAGCGCGGTCGAACCGCTGAACTCCTCAACGGTTCTGACGGCTGCTTGCCCATGACGTCGGCGGTCACCACGAAGGGCACTCGGCTGTATCGCTACTACGTGCCCATGGATGTGATCCGCAGCCCGCTAGCGCCTCAGCCTTCTTGCATTTCATTTTGGTAATCCCAAGTAAAAGTAAGGTCGAAACGCTAGTAAGCTCAGGTGTCTTAACCATGCGACAAATGTTGATAGTCACGACGGTGGCTTTATTGTCTCTGAGTGGATGTGCACAGCGGTGGGTGAAACCCGGTGCCACCGAGGGTGACTTCAAGGTTGCTCAAGCTCGATGCGAAACCATCGGCTACCAAAAGCTTCCAGCGCGTGTGCAGTGGATGCAGACTTCGTCTGGCTACAGCACACAGGGATACAATCGTTGCAGTGGCTCAGGAGCTAATCGGCGCTGTACATATGTCCCTGGGTCCTATCAGCCGCCAAGCTATGGCAACGTTGATCAAAATGAGCGCGCGCGTGATCGGCTAGTCGAGGCGTGTCTTCTCGAGGACGGGTGGCGCCAAGCTGACTGATCAAAAGAGTGACGTTCTCCCCTGAATTGTTGCCAATTTTCAGTAGAGTCTGTTTCTCAAGCGGACGGACGAATGAAGCGCAGCAGGTTCAGCGATGAGCAGATCATCGGGATTTTGAAGGAACAGGTAGAGGGTGCGGTGACGGCGGATGTTTGCCGCCGTCACGGGATCAGCGAGGCGACATTCTACAAGTGGAAGGCCAAGTTTGGCGGCCTGGAAGTGACGGAGGCCAAGCGGCTTCGCACACTGGATGAGGAGAACGCCAAGCTGAAGAAGCTTTTGGCCGAGGCGATGCTGGACATTGCGGTCTTGAATGACATCTCCTCAAAAAAATGGTGACGCCCGGCGGGAAGCGTGATGCGGTCGCCCATGCCCGGAAGTGCTATGGCATTACATCGCGCCGGGCAAACCCACCCAGAATGCCTTCGTCGAAAGCTTCAACGGAAGGCTGCGCGACGATTGCCTGAATGAGACGCTATTCATCTCCATGGCGCAGCCACGGGCCGTGCTGACCACCTGGCGGCAGGACTACAATACCATCAGGCCACACTCGAAACTGGGCGGGCTCACCCCGGCCGAGATCGCTGGTCAACGGGGATGGGGGCATGCCCCATCCCCGTTGCCATAACCTCAACCATCAAAGCAGGGGACTCTCCGTATGAATGGATACATTCAAGGGGGCACGTCAGAGCCTATGTGACCACACTGGTGATTTCAGTCACAAAGGATTTCTGGCTCTTCGTAATTCAACGCCCGCGCAATCTGTCCCTGGGAGATGTCTATTCCCGGATGTGTCAGACCATCATGCTCTGCCGCTTGATGCATCACCAAAACGCAACTTAACCTTAACCGCAGATGGGGCCAGATACTCCGTTAATCAGCGCGCCATTCAGTCTCACATCATTTGACGACGGAGACCATTCGTGCAGGTGCGCCCTCAGCGTGGAAATTGAAGCCGGGCGCTACCGTCAGTCTGGTCACTCGCCGCCACGGTGGAAACCGTTGGCGTTGGCGGCTTACTCCAAAATGGCCTTGCTGCCCGGCGACCCTGTGGGACTGATGTTCCAGTAGACAGGCGTACGACACTATCAACAATGTTCGCCTGCGCGCCTCGCGGCCGTATTGACCTCGCCGCGGCTGCGGTTGCCGACGACGTCTCATGCCGCTAGCGGCAGATCGCCGCTGCGGATCAGAAGGGCCGCGCGTTCCGCCGCCGCACACCAATCCGCCCCGCCATCCGGGCAGCGCACCAGCCGCACAGACGGGTACCAAATGGTATCTTCTCTAAACTTTTGCCAACGCCAGTCTGCGTTGCGACCATGGGTCAGCATCAGCGCGGGCCGGCCCAGCGCGCCCGCCACGTGCAACACGCCAGTATCCACTGTGACAACCAGGTCAAGCGCCATGATCGCGGCTGCGGTATCAATGAACCAATCAGGCCCGTTATCCATCTCTGGCCCCAGACGTTCCAGCGCGAAGGGGGCTTCCGCGTCCTCACCCGGGCCTTTCTGCAACGCAAAAAGCCGCACGCCCGGCAAAGCCGCAATGGGCGCAAAAACCGAAAGCGGGACGGATCTATTGCGATCCACCGGTGCCTTAGGGTTACCTTGCCAGACAATGCCAATGCGAAAACCCTGCGGACCGATACGTTCACGCCAGCGGGCCACACATTCGCTATCCGCTGCCAGATAGGGAATTTTCCCCTGATAATCCTCCGGCGGCAGTGCCAGCGCGCGCGGCAGGTTCAACAAGGGCAGCCAAGATTTCACCCCCCGCACACGCCCCGGCGTGCCGGCAGCGTGCAGATCAATCCCTTCCAACACGGGGGAAAGCAGCTTGTGCACCCGCGGATCAAGCGCCGCATGCACCCGCACACCGCGGGCGCGCAGCATGGGTAGGAAGCGTGCGAATTGAATAGTATCGCCAAGCCCTTGTTCGCCCATCACCAAAAGCGCTTCCGGCAATGCGCCATCACGCCAGAAGCGAATAGGTTCCGGCCCAGTCGGACCGCGGCGCATGACCTTGACGAAATGCTCCGGCATCAAATCGAAGCGCACTTCGTAAGCTTCCCAGGCCTCTTGCCAAAGCCCGGCGTCAAAAAGCGAACGCGCCAGCAACTGCCTTGCCTTCAGATTTTCTGGCTGCAGCTGAGACAAAGCTCGCGCACCTGATACTGCTTCCATGAGGCGCCCTGCATGGCGGGCCTCCTCAAGTAACCTTAAAAGCGGGAGGATATCGGGCGTTTGCACCATGGTGATTTCTCAGACGCGCCGTTGAAGTACGGGCGGGCGAAACAGAGCGTCCCGCCCGCGTAGCACAATTCTTTAATCGCTCAGATCAGCGGTCAACGTCGCAGTTCCGTTCGCACCTCCGGCTATGGCATCTAGCTCTCCCCAGGAGAGTTCATCAGTGTCCTCAGCCTGGGCTTCGCTGGCCTCCGCCACTTTCCCCTGCGCTGCGCCAGCGGGAGTCTTTTCTTCGTTTTCAGGATTTTCAGGCATGGGGCATTCCTTGGATCTACCGGCGGGGAAGCTAAATCTTATACACACAGGAGCCTGGAGGCTCAATCAGCGCAGAAAGCGCGGCCTAGGGGAGCACAATGTCCATCTCGCCCAGGAAGCGCTCTCGCCGCGTCGTCTTATGGTGGCGGTCAAAGCCGAGGTTGGAGAAGCTCTTTTGCCGCATGGAGGTCCCGGCAAACACTTGAATGGCCGATGCTTGTTAGCGCCGTAGTAAAACTGACCCAGGTGCCGTTTGAAATCTGACTCATGCTTATGGTGCCCCTGTCATGTGGATGGGGGTCTTTATGCTTGTGGGAGAAATGGCATTGAAGATCCGTCTATTGGCCAAACGAGGCAAAGGTTTGCGCGCGATTGCGCGAGAAATTGGGGTGCCGCGCAACACGGTGCGGCGCTATCTGCGTGATGGCAACGCGGAGCGGTATCGCCCGCGGCCGCAGCGTTCAGGCAAGCTGGCGGCCTTTGATGACTATATTGCCAAGCGACTTGCGGAGGTGGCGCCCGACCGGCTGCCGGGACGGTACTACTGCGAGAGCTTCGGGAAACCTCGCCGCCGGGCGTTGGCTACGTG
>CAMCEP010000043.1 GCA_945873675.1 Asaia bogorensis | reverse complement strand
CAGGATGCGCTTTCCAATGTGATGGTCGTTCAATCCTTCACCCGACTTTCCAGTGAGGCACGGCTTTTCAGCGACATCATCCGGCAAGTGATTACGCATCAATTCCCGGTGCTGAACTGGTGGGCGGTCGTCTCTGTCATGACCTCGGCCGCTTCCACCATTTGCGTCATCATGATCTTCATGTTGGGCACCTGGCTGCATCTGCGTGGCCAGGCAACGGTGGGGGAGATTGTTTCCTTCATGGGTTTCGCCACCATGCTGATCGGCAAGCTTGAAGGCGCGGTGGGCTTTGCGTCCAGGCTCGTGCTGCTGATGCCTTCATTGTCCGAGATGTTTTCCGTGCTGGATGCGCGCACGACCGTGCCGGAAAAGCCGGATGCAATTGATATCCCCCGCGCGAAAGGTGAGGTGGCTTTTGAAGATGTGGCCTTCGCCTATCCGGGTGGGCAGCCCATTTTCAGCCATGTGAATTTCTCAGCTGCGCCCGGCAAGACAATAGCGCTGGTGGGCCCGACGGGCGCGGGCAAATCTACCGCCATGGCGCTGTTGCAGCGGCTATGGGACCCGAAGGAAGGGCGCGTCACGCTGGATGGGCATGATCTGCGCGATGTTTCACTGGAAAGCCTGCGCCGCAACATCGGCGTCGTGTTCCAGGAAAGCATGCTGTTCAACCGCACCATCCGCGAAAACCTGATGGTCGGGCGCCCCAATGCAACGCAGGAAGAATTGGAACATGCCTGCCGGCTTGCGGAAGCGCATGATTTCATCCAGCGCCAGCCCCATGGTTATGACACGATGATTGGTGAGCGTGGCAGCTCCCTTTCCGGCGGGCAGCGCCAGCGCCTGGCCATTGCGCGTGCCCTGCTGAAGGATCCGCCAGTGCTGATTTTGGATGAGGCGACAAGCGCTTTGGATGCCGCGACTGAAGCACGGGTGCAAAAGGCGCTGGCGGCGCTGATGGCGGGGCGCACCACCTTCATCATCGCGCATCGGCTTTCCACCGTGCGCGATGCGGATGAGATTCTAGTTTTTGCCGGCGGGGAAATTGCTGAGCGCGGCGGCTTCAAGGAATTGGTGGCGCAAGGCGGCCATTTTGCGGAGCTGGTGAGGACGCAGCTTACCGGGCCCGCCAGCCCTTGATCATGATCAAGGCAATTGCGTGATGGCGCGGCAGGATGGGTGCATCGCAACCCGATCCGGAAGGCAGACCCACCATGAACCATCGCCATCGCAAGGTATTGCACGCCATCTTTGACCACCCCGTTAGCGCCAATATTGATCCCAAGGCGGTTGAGGCAGTGTTTGAGGAATTGGGCGCCGAGGTCACCCATAACGGGTCCGGCCGGCTGGCCGTGAAGCTGAACAGCCAGGCCCATGCCTTCCACAATACCCAGCACAGCCTCTCAAAAGATGAGGTAGTGGCAATTCGCCATTTTCTGACGCAAGCTGGCGTGGATCCGGTGCGCGACTACCCGCTTTGAGAGCCGGGCGGGGCAGGGCCGGGCAGAAGAAGGAAGAAACCCATGAAGCTTCATCGTCGTGATTTCCTGGCCGGGGCCGCCGCCGGCCTGGCCGCCCTTTCCCCGAGCCTGGGCCAGGCGCAGACGCGCTGGCAGATGGCCACGCCTTATGCGGATGGCAATTTCCACACGCGTAATGTCCGCAGCTTCATTGAGGACATCCAAAAGGGCAGCAACGGCCAATTGAGTGTGCAGCTGCACAGCAATGGCGGGCTTTTGAAGATGCCGGAAATAAAGCGCGGGGTGCAGACCGGCCAGGTACAGGTTGGTGAAATCCTGCTGACCGCCTATGCCAATGAAGACCCGCTATTTGATGCCGATGCGCTGCCGCAGCTTGTGGTGAATTACGCGCAGGCGAAGCGGCTTGCGGATTTGCAACGTCCCTTCATCGAAGCGCGTTTGGCCCGCCAGGGCCTCAGCCTGCTGTATATGGTGCCCTGGCCGCCGGCTGGGCTCTATTCGCAGGAACCCGTGACCTCGCTTGAACAATTGCGCGGTCAGCGCTTCCGCACCTTCAGCCCCATGACCAATCGCTTCGCGCAATTGATCGGCGCGCAGCCCACCCTGGTCCAGGCGGCGGAATTGGCGCAGGCCTTCGCGACTGGCGTGGTGCAGGCACAAATCACCTCGGCCGCAACGGGTGTGGATACACAATCCTGGGATTACGCCAAGGTCTTCACGCCGCTTGGCTTTTCCATGACCAAGAACGCGGTCTTCATCTCTCGCCGCGCGCTGCAGGGCCTGTCGGAACCGCAGCAGCAGATGATCCGCACGGCAGCGGAAGCGGCCGAAAAGCGCGGCTATGAAATCTCAGAAGCGGCCGCGAGGGAGACCGAGGCAACGCTTGGCCAACGCGGCATGCGCGTATTGCCGCCGAGCGCCCGGCTGCTAGAGGATTTGACCCGCGTTGGCCGCACCATGGCCGATGAATGGGTGCAGCGCGCCGGTGAAGATGGCAAGAAGCTGCTCGACGCCTATCGTGCCAGCGCCTGATCAGAAAGCAGGCAATCGGGGCGCCGCCACCGTGGCTTCAATAGCGGCGCCCCTTGCCATGTGCGGCGGCAGGGGGGAAAACAGAGTCTTAAAGCAATAACAGGAGAGGCTCATCATGGATCATTTGTCTCGTCGCGCTGCCCTGCTCGGCGCCGCTAGCCTGCCGCTCACGGCGCCTTTCATCGGCAGGGCAGTTGCCCAGACGCGCTGGCAATTGGCCACCGCCTATCCGGATGGCAATTTCCACACGCGCAATTTGCGCGATTTCATTGCGGAAGTGCAGGCCGCCGCCAGCGGGCTGAAAATCCAAATGCACTCCAATGCATCCTTGCTCAAGATGCCGGAAATCAAGCGTGGCGTGCAGACCGGCCAGGCGCAGCTTGGCGAGATTTTGATGTCTGCCTATGGCAATGAAGACCCCTTCTTTGAAGTGGATAGCGTACCGCAGCTAGTGACTTCCACCGCTCAGGCACGGAAATTGGCCGAATTGCAGCGCCCTTATGTGGAAGCGCGCCTGCAACGCCAGGGCATTACGCTGCTTTACATGGTGCCCTGGCCGCAATCGGGCTTTTACACCAATGTGCCGGTGGAAAGTGTTGAGACGCTGCGCGGGATGAAGATGCGCACCTTTAATGCGCTGACCAACCGCTTCGCGACTCTGGCCGGTGCAACGCCAACCCTGGTGCAGCAGGCCGAAGTGCCGCAAGCCTTCGCCACTGGTGTTGTGAATGCCATGGTGACCTCGGCTGCCACAGGTGTTGACGTGCAGGCCTGGGATTTCTGCAAATTCTTCACACCGATTGGCTTTACCCGCACCAAGAATGCGGTGTTTGTGCAAACCCGCGCCCTGCAAGGCCTGCCGGAGGCTTCCCAGCGGGCGATCCGCGCTGCCGCCGCAGCGGCGGAAGCGCGTGGCTGGCAGGGGTCGGAAGTGGAAACCGTGGAACGGCAGAACATGCTGGCCAGCCGCGGCATGACGATTGGTACGCCATCGCCGGCCCTGATGCAGGGTCTGGCGCGCATTGGTGCCACGCAGGCCGATGAATGGGTGGCCAAGGCGGGCGAGGAAGGCAAACGGTTGATGGATGCCTATCGGGCGGCCATTGCCTGAAAATAGAGCGGGCGGGTTTCCCCGCCCGTTTTTCTGACTGTTGAAGGTGGGGGCTGATGCGCAAGGCACTTGATTCGCTTTACCTGCTGGGGGGCGTGCTTGGCGGTATTGCCCTGGCCGCCATTGCGGCAATCATCATCGCGCAGGTTGTCGGGCGGCAATTCGGCCTGACCGTTCTGGGGGCTGATGACCTGACCGCCTTTTCGGTGGCCGCATCAGCGACCTTGCCGCTGGCCTATGCCTTCCGCCATGGCGCGCATATTCGCGTGGATTTGATTATTGGCCGGCTCACGGGTTCTAGTCGCTTCATCATGGAAAGCGTTGCGTTGATCCTGACCACCGGCCTCACGCTGTTTTTCGCTTATTCCATGGCCGATCTAGCTTTAGACAGTTTTGAATTTGAGGATGTGGCGCAAGGTTCCGTCGCCTGGAAGCTTTGGGTACCACAGGCGCTCTGTGCCTTTGGCGCAGCGCTTTTTGCGCTTTGCCTTTTGGATGATTTGGCGGCGCATCTTACTGGCGGCACGCCTTCCTATCGCAAGGCCGCTGAGATGAGTGCGCTTGACCGCGCGGGGGAGGAACTCTGATGGAACTCGCGCAAACCGAAGCCGGGCTTTTACTGCTGGGCTTTTTGTTCCTGTTCCTTGGGCTTGGCGTATGGATCGGCCTAGGGCTGATGCTGGTGGGCCTTTGCGGCGTGATCCTGCTGCCCATGCTGATGCCTTCCATGCCGAGTTTCCCGGCGGAGAAGGTGATGGGCACGGCGATATGGCAATCGCTTGCCTCCTGGACCCTGGCCGCGCTGCCACTATTTATCTGGATGGGTGAGATTCTGTTCCGCACTAAGCTGTCTGAGGATATGTTCCGCGGTCTTGCCCCCTGGGTGCAGCGCCTGCCTGGGCGGCTCATGCATGTGAATGTGATTGGCTGCGGGATTTTCGCTGCCGTTTCGGGTTCTTCGGCGGCAACGGCGGCGACCATTGGCAAAATGTCGCTGCCCGCCCTTACACAACGTGGCTATCATTTGCCCATGACGGTCGGCAGCCTGGCCGGGGCCGGCACGCTCGGTCTTTTGATCCCGCCTTCCATTGTCATGATCGTCTATGGTGTGGCGGCGGAAGTTTCCATTGTGCGGCTGTTCATCGCCGGTGTCCTTCCCGGCATCATGCTGATGGTTCTCTTCAGCGGCTACATCATGGTCTGGTCCATGCTGAACCCAACGCTGACGCCGCCGCGTGATCCTTCCATTCCGCTGTCGCGCAAATTGAAGGAAAGCGGCCAGCTTATTCCGGTGGTGCTGCTGATCATGTTTGTCATGGGCAGCATTTATTTCGGCTGGGCCACGGCAACGGAAGCAGCGGTTTTTGGCGTGGTGGGCGCGCTGGTGCTTTCCGCCTGGGGGCGCACGCTGACGTGGCAAAGCTTCATTGATAGCCTGATGGGCGCGGTCAGGCTTTCCTGCATGATCAATCTGATCCTGGCGGGCGCGGCCTTTTTGACGCAGGCCATGGCCTATTCCGGCATTCCCGCAGCCATGGCGGCCTGGGTCGGCGCGCAGGGTTTCAGCCCCTATATGATTATTGTGTGCCTTACGCTGATCTATCTGGTGCTGGGCTGCTTCATTGATGGCATCAGCATGATTGTGCTGACGGTTTCCGTCGTGCTGCCGATCATTCAGGGCGCCGGTTTTGACTTGGTTTGGTTCGGCATTTTCATCGTGCTGGTCGTTGAGATGGCACAAATAACGCCGCCGGTCGGCTTCAACCTGTTTGTGCTGCAGGGCCTCACGAATATGGGTATATTTCAAGTGGCCCGTTACACCCTGCCGTTTTTCTTCATGATGGTTTTGGCGGTGGCAATCGTCACGCTGTTTCCGGCAATCGTCACATGGCTGCCGGCGACCATGCTCTCGGGCTGATCAGGGCGCGGGATTGGGCCAATCCGGCCGCTCAAAGCGCTGCACCTCCAGCAAATAGCCGGCGGGGTCGTGGAAGAAGAAATGCGTCACGCGATAGGCTTCGGAATATTCCACCTGTTCCGGCACTTTCACGCCGCGTGATTTCAGTCTGGCGTGCCAGCCTTCAACATCCGGATCAACGAAGGTGAAGACAACGCCGCCCTGTACGCGGGGGTTGTCTGAAGCGCGCGGTGCTCGCGCGCGGCACACCCCCAGGAAGCCGCGCTCGCCTGGGGCCGTCGCGTAGATGCGGCAGGTGCCCTGATCCTGAACGAGCGCAAGGCCCAACTTGTTTTCATAGAAATCCCAGGAAGCGGCGGGATCTTCCGCATAGAGGAAGGTGATTTGCTGGGCGAAGTGCTTCGGTTCCATACAGGGATACTAAGGATATTTCCCATATATCGCCAGAGTATCCGTAATCAGCAAGCCATCCTTGATGGTATTTCTACCGTTTTGCGAAGCGCATCGAAGGGTTCCGAGCGGAGGCTCCAGCAGACCCAGAGCGCGCCAAAAGCACAGGATTTGGGCGTCGATGCACTTTTTTTGGGCGAACGGCAGCGGTTCGCAAAGGTCGTCACGAGTGAATGTGCGTGGACCCTCCCTTTTTCTCAGTGGCACAAAGGTTGCTCACCCAATTTGCACAATCAAGAGCCATTCGTGGAGAGATAAGTCGTATGCTGAATTCTAAGCTTAATCGTCGGCAACTCGGCCTAGCGGCGGCCGCGATCTTTGCTCCATCGGCTCTGGTATCCAGTGGCGTGGGTGCGCAAACCTTGCCCGTGCTTACTTTGGATGGGGTGCGCCGGGCCGGTAAACTCCGTATCGGGTGTGAAGCAACCTATCCACCCTTTACCTTTCGCGATCGGGGCGAAATCGTTGGCTACGATGTGGAGCTTGCTTCAGCCATGTGCCGTAGCCTTGGGGTCACGCCTGAATTCATTGACACACAATGGTCGGGGGTCATCCCGGCTCTCTACGCTGGGCGCTTTGACATCATCATGTCTTCCATGTCCTACACCCGCGCGCGTCTCGAACGGGTTGCCTTTTCGAATCCTTATGCTGAAGCGGGGCAATCGCTGCTTATCCGCGCGCGTGACGCGGATCGGATCAAGTCGATAGAAGATATGTCCACCCGTGTTTTGGGCGTTAAATTAGGCAGCCCGGGTGAAACCCTCCATCCACGCCTTAATGCACGTATCCAGGCAGCCAAGAGCGGTGCTGGCTTTCGTGAAGTGAAAACTTATGATGAGCATCCGGCCGCCTATCTGGCATTGATGCAGGGTACAGTGGATGGTGTTCTTAATACGCTTCCGACACTTGCTTATGTGATGAAGTCTCAACCCGGCCGTTTTGCCGTGGTGCGTGGTATTGGTGCCGATAATTGGGCAGGTATTGCATGCCGCAAGGAAGACACGGAAATTGTAAGCTGGATGAATGATAGGATTCGTTCCTTTCAGGCCGACGGCAGTCTGACCGCGCTGCAACAGAAGTGGTTTGGGCTTGAGTTCAATCTTCCGCCAAATATTCCAGAATTAGCCGCTTAACGGAGCGCAGCGACACAATGTTTGACTGGAGCGTGGTTGCCTATGCGGCGCCGCTACTGGCGCATGGCGTGGTAATGACGCTGCAGATCAGTATTGTGGCAGGTATTCTGGGTCTGACCATCGGCTTGCTGGTGGGCCTTGCGTCCCTGTCGGGTATCCGCGCAATTGAATTGCTTGTGCGCGCGTATGTTGACTTTATCCGCGGCACACCGTTGCTGATTCAAATATTTCTCGTGTTCTTTGCCTTGCCCGTGGTTGGGCTTCGTCTACCCGAATACTGGGCGGGCGTAGTCGCCCTTGCCTTAAACTCAGGTGCCTACATCGCGGAAGTGGTGCGTGGCGCGGTTGGCAGTGTCGAGAAAGGGCAATCTGAAGCTGCGCTTTCTATAGGCATGGTGCGCCGCCAAGTATTGTGGTGGGTACTTATGCCTCAAGCGTGGCGACCCATGGTGCCAAGCCTTACGAATGATCTCATTACACTTACCAAAAATTCCTCCCTACTTTCGGTCATTTCAGTTTATGAACTCACCAGGGCGGGTCAGGCCATCATTTCCACTCATTTTGCACCATTCGAAATTTATCTATTGCTTGCCCTTTATTATTATCTTCTGATCGCGGCACTTACCTGGGTGTCACGGCGTCTGGAGCGAAGCTTGCCGACATGGTAACCACACCTATTCTTCTTTCGGCGCGGAATCTCTCAAAGCAGTATGGTGACCGTGTCGTTCTTGACGGTATCGATATTGATGTCCGCCAAGGTGAGACCGTAACCATCATCGGCGCTTCTGGTTCGGGCAAAACAACTCTCCTTCGCTGTCTGAATTGGCTTGAGCGTCCAGAGCGCGGGGAAATTCACCTCGGTGGCGAAAATATTGGCCATACCAAGGATGGGCGGCCGGCAAATGAAGGCGAATTGGCACGCCAGAGGCGCCTTTTCGGCTTTGTCTTCCAGCGCTTTAATCTTTTTCCTCATCTGACAGCCACTGAAAATGTAGCCCTTGGGCCAAGGCGCGTACTTGGATTGTCACGCGCTGAAGCTGAAGCGCGCGCCACACGGGAACTTACGCGTGTGCGACTGGCGGATCATTTGCACAAGCGACCCAGTCAACTTTCCGGGGGGCAACAGCAGCGTGTTGCGATTGCGCGCGCACTGGCCATGGATCCCTCAATCATCCTTTTCGATGAACCGACCAGTGCGCTGGACCCCGAATTGGTGCAGGAAGTGCTGGATGCGATGCGCGGTCTGGCGGCTGAGGGCATGACCATGGTGGTAGTCACCCATGAAATGCGTTTCGCCCGCGGTGTCGCGGATAGGGTAGTCTTCATGGCGGATGGTAAAATTGTTGAAGAGGGACCGCCGGCCACCCTATTCAATTCCCCAAGCGATCCACGCCTGCAGCGTTTTCTGCGGCATTTGGAGCCAAGCCTATCATGATGGATAACTATACGCCCCCAGTTTATGATGTGCTGGTAGAAGGCTGTATCCTCATACAATCCGCCTTCACGTCGCCTGTGCTGGACGCCGCGATCGGGATTATTGATGGCCGATTTGTCTTTGTGGGCAAGCAAAAAGATCTTCCTCCCGGCGCGGGCGCGAAACAGCGGCTTCGTGCTTATGGCCATGTCGCGCTTCCGGGCCTCGTCAATGTGCACACCCATACCATTCTCAGTATGGTTCGCGGTGTGGCTGAAGATATGGGTTTTGCCCCTGCCTATACGCCAGGCGTCCCGCAAGGACATATGGTGACTGAAGAAGAAGCGGTTGCTCTTGCCCGCCTAGGTGCGCTTGAAGCGATGCTCTTTGGGTCCACACTTATCAATGACACCTATGTTCATACGCAGCTCACGTTACCCGCTATGGCAGAGTTGGGCTTACGGGTATTCTCATGCAACCGAATTCATGATGTGGATTTTTCTGGGGTTTCGCAGGGCAAATGGGAGTATGATGCAGCGATTGGCGAGAAAACCTTGGCCGAGGCCGAGGCGCTGGTGCAACGCTTCCATGGCCGACCCGATGCCCGAACGGGCGTGCAATTGGCGGCGCATGCGCCAGATACCTGCTCAACGCCCTTCCTGAAGACCATTGGCAATGCATCGCGACGCTTGGGCATACCGGTGCAAACCCATTTGGCGCAAAGCAAGGTCGAGGTCACACGCATCCGTGAGAGGGATGGCAAGACGCCCGCAGAACTTCTCGATGAGGTCGGGCTGTTGGATGATCGCTTGGTCGCAGCCCATTGCATCCATCTGACGGCAGACGACATTGGGCGTATTGGTCGCGCCGGCGTAAAACTTGCCCATATCCCCAAAGGTAACGCCACAGGCGGAACCATCGCGCCGACCCGCGCATTGGTGGATGCGGGAGCCAAGCTGACAATCGCCACGGATAATATGCACGCCGATATGGTGGAAGTGATGCGGTGGGCGCTCGCCATGGGGCGCGTGCAGCGTGGTCTTGTAGAAGAAAGCTGGCAGCCAGAGCATATCCTGCGCGCCGCTACCGAGGGCGGGGCCGACGCCATGGGCCTTGCCGGGCAAATTGGGGCAGTGTTGCCAGGCTATCGCGCGGATATGGTGCTGCTGGAGATGCGACGCCCCCATCTTGTGCCCCATAACGACCCCCTGGGCACCATCATGCATACTGCTCATGGGCGTGACGTGGCGCATGTAATCGTTGAAGGGGAGGTGGTGGTGCGGGACGGGCGCCCAACGCGTGTTGATATGGAGGAAATCTGTCAGAAGGGTGCCGCCGCGGCGGAAGCGCTTTGGCGCCGTGCACGCGGCAATTGAGGCATGGACCAAACGCTATCAATTCAGATGCTGCGAGATATGGAAGAAAGACCGGACTTAAAAATTGCCGCCATGTCGGCTTCCTTATTCTTATTGCAGTCATCGTCATGAATATTGGTGATTGGCTTATGGGTCTTTGGCGCCTGGCGGATTTCTGATGATATATCCTCCCGTTAGCTCTGATCGCGATTTCCGCGGCTATTATGGCAATGAACCGGCAATTCGCTGGCCCAATGGGGCGCGGCTTGCGGTTTCTATTGTGGTCAATATTGAAGAAGGTGCGGAGCTTTCCCTCGCCGCTGGTGATGCGAGCAATGAATTCATCTATGAAGCGGTTGAACGTGTTGAAGGGGCGCGCGATCTATGTATGGAGAGCCATTACGCCTATGGCACGCGCCGTGGCTGGGGCCGCATTCGCGAAGCACTTAGCCGTTATGGCGTGACTGCTACGCTCAATGCCTGTGGTCGTGCCTTACATCATTCACCCTGGATCGCATCTGAAGCGGTTCGCGATGGGCATGAAGTCTCAAGCCATGGTTGGCGTTGGGAACGTCAGGTCAATATGTCGGAAGCTGATGAGCGCCGCGTGATTGCGCGCGCGGTCGCTGACATAAGCGCGGCGGCCGGACAGCCGCCAGTTGGTTGGCATACACGGTCGGCAACGTCAGAGAATACGCGCCGCTTGCTCGTTGAACATGGCGGTTTTTTGTACGATTCCAACGCCTATGATGATGACACGCCCTATATGGTGACGCTTTCGGGGCGGGAGATAGTCGTCCTCCCTTACGCATTTGACACCAATGATATGCGCTTTCAGCCTGGTGGTGGCTTCGTTCAAGGGGAGGATTTTGCGCGCTATTGTATGGCAGCCTTTGATCGTCTGTATGCCGAAGGTGAACATGGTCCACGGATGCTTTCAATCGGGTTGCATCTGCGCATTATCGGACGCCCGGCCCGTATCGGGGGCCTGGAACGACTCCTGGATTATATGGCAAGCAAGAATGGAGTTTGGTTCGCAAGCCGCCGGCAGATCGCCGAAGCATGGAGGAAGGGCGTCGGGCTTCCTGCTTGGAATCCGCGACCACCACTATCTTTGTTCAGCACCTGAGGCCAAGGATACACGGGTGATGTGCGCCGACGTACTTTTTTTCAATGATCCAAGCCCTTTCGTGGGCCGGCGTTAGGTAAAACCAAGGGAGGGAATGCGTGCGCCTTTTAATGCTCAATCCAAACACCTCAGCTGGCGTCACGGATCTGATAGTTGCCGCAGCGGAAGCGGTTGCGGCCCCTGAAACCCAGATTGTACCCGCTACAGCGCCACGTGGCGTTCCTTATATCGCTACCCGCGCAGAGGCCGTAATTGGCGGAGCGATCGCCCTTGAGATGCTGGCCGAACTGCATGAAGGCGTTGACGCTGCTGTCATTGCGGCCTTTGCAGACCCGGGCTTGGGCGGCGCCCGCGAGCTTTTCCCAATCCCCGTTATTGGCCTTGCCGAAGCAGGAATGCTGACCGCGTGCATGTTGGGTGGGCGCTTTTCAATCGTGACTTTCGCCGCGGCGCTTGAACCCTGGTATCGTGAATGCGTTGCTTGGCATGGGCTCGAGAAGCGCTGCGCTTCCATCCGTACCCTAGACGGTTCGTTTCGTACGATTTCTGAGGTGCAGGAGGAAAAGGCGGACCTCTTGGTCGCGTTGGCATGTCGTGCCATTGAAGACGATCAGGCGGATGTCATCCTTTTGGCAGGGGCGCCTCTGGCAGGTCTTGGTCCAAAGGTGGCTGAGCGAATCCCGGTTCCGGTCGTAGATTGCGTCGGCGCTGCAGTGAAGCAGGCAGAAGCATTAGTGGCGCTTGGCCCGCGAAAGGCGCGCGCTGGCACGTTCAGGAGACCGGATGCAAAGCCGTCCACTGGCTTGGCACCTGCCCTGGCGGATTGGATCGCCCACAGCGATAAAAACAATACCAAATCCCGCGACCCTTGACTCAATTGGGGCATTCCCCCGACGCGAGTGAGATCTCATTCAACTTGGCGTATGGCGCGACATTCTGCATCAGTAACTGTATGGCCTCATCTGAAAATGCTTCTGAGCCACAAGGCCGTTTCTGCGTGGTCTTATGATCCGAGTCGAGATTGAGGTTTTCATCGTCAATGATGAAGAATCCTGGATAACCATGTGCTGCAGCAGATGCAGCATCATGTGGCAGCTGGGGCAAATATAGTGAGTTATTCAAACCAAAATGTTTCTTATTCCGAAATACTATTTGATTTATGCAAAATAATTATCTCAATCCTATACGGGGTTTTGTCTTACTCCCACTCAATCGTCCCCGGCGGCTTGCTCGTGATGTCGTAAGTCACGCGATTGATCCCGCGCACCTCATTTACAATCCGCGCCGCGACGCGATTAAGGAAGCCCATATCAAACGGATAGACATCCGCCGTCATGCCATCCGTGCTGGTCACGGCACGTAAAGCGCAGGCCTGATCATAGGTCCGCCCATCGCCCATCACACCCACCGTGCGCACGGGCAGCAACACCGCAAAGGCCTGCCAGATCGCGTCATACAGCCCGGCATTACGGATTTCTTCCAGGAACACCGTATCCACACGACGCAGCAGATCAGCCTTTTCGCGCGTCACCTCACCGGGGATGCGAATGGCTAAGCCAGGACCCGGGAAGGGATGGCGGCCCACGATTGCTTCCGGGATGCCAAGCTCCCGTCCCAGCGCGCGCACCTCATCCTTGAAAAGGTCGCGCAGTGGCTCAACAAGCTTCATGCGCATATGCGCGGGCAGGCCACCGACATTGTGATGCGATTTGATGGTGACGGATGGCCCGCCGGTTGCGGAGACACTTTCAATCACATCCGGATAAAGCGTGCCTTGCGCCAGGAAATCCGCGCCCCCCAGCTTGTTCTGTTCTTCCTCAAACACTTCAATGAACAAGCGCCCGATGGTTTTGCGCTTCACCTCTGGGTCCGTCACGCCGGAAAGCTGGCCCAAAAACATATCGGAAGCATCACGATGGATCAGCTTGATGTTGAAGCGGTCGCGGAAGGTGCTGACCACTTGTTCGCTTTCATTCGCGCGCATCAACCCGTGATCCACGTAAATGCAGGTCAGTTGATCGCCAATTGCTTCATGGATCAGCACTGCAGCGACCGAGCTATCAACGCCGCCGGAAAGGCCACACACCACACGCCCTTGCCCCACCAGGGCACGGATGCGCGCCACCGCTTCCTGGCGGAAACCGGCCATGGTCCAATCACCGGCGCAGCCGCAAACACCATGCGTGAAATTCTTGAGCAAAGCCGCGCCATGCGGCGTATGCACCACTTCCGGGTGGAACTGCACACCGTAGAAATGCCGCGCATCATCGGCAATGGCGGCGAAGGGCGCGCCTTCGCTCACCGCCACGGGGCGAAAGCCGGGCGGCAGCCTGGTCACGCGGTCACCGTGGCTCATCCACACCTGTTCACGCGCGCCCTTGGCCCATACGCCGCGTGTGATGGCGCATTCATCCGTCACCTCCACAAAGGCGCGGCCGAATTCGCGATGATCGGAAGGCTCCACCAGGCCGCCAAGCTGCGCCGCCATGGTTTGCTGTCCGTAACAAATCCCCAGAACCGGCACGCCCATCGTGAACACGGCTTCTGGCGCGCGCGGGCTTTCGCCTTCAGTCACGCTCGCCGGTCCTCCAGATAAGATGATCCCGCGCGGCGCAAAGGCCCGGATGCGTTCTTCAGGCGCGTGATGGAAGGGCCAAACTTCGCAATAAACGCCGGATTCCCGCACGCGGCGGGCGATCAGCTGCGTCACCTGGCTACCGAAATCGAGGATCAGCACATGATCGTGCCGGGGGGAGGAGTCGTGCGGTTCAGGGGCCATGTGGGCTTGCACCACAAGCCGCGCCGTCCGGCAAGATCAGCTTTGTTGGATCGCATTTTCCGAGTCGCCAAGTGAGTCCACTTGGCTTGAAAATGCTCAGGCCTCCGGCGCTGCCGCGGTGGCCGCCAGCAGCGTATCTATCGGCTCCCACAACATCGCTACCTGATCCACGGTCTGACCACCCACGCGGGTTTGGCCGCGCGCCACCACCCGCCCGCCAAGATGGCGGTAGAACCATTGGGTTGGGTTGTCGCGCAGCACCCA
>CAMCEP010000042.1 GCA_945873675.1 Asaia bogorensis | reverse complement strand
GATGGCGGCATGGTCGCTTCCGATTGGACCATGCAATTCCTGGCCGACCAATTGGGCGCGCCGGTGGATCGCCCAACCGTGCTGGAAACCACCGCACTCGGCGCGGCTTATCTGGCTGGCATGCAGGCCGGGCTTTGCGCGCCGCCAGGTGCGGCGGGTGCCACGCATTGGCGCCTGGAACGCCGTTTTGTGCCGCAAATGAACCGCGCAGAAGCGGATAGCCGTTATGCGCTTTGGCGCGATGCACTCCGCCGCACCCTTACGGAACAAGTTGCATGATTTACGATGATTTGGGCGTTTCGCGCATCATCAATGCCTATGGCACCAATACAAGGCTTTCCGGCGGGCTGATGGCGCCCGAAGTGCTGGCCGCCATGGCTGAAGCCGCGCGCGCGACGGTGGAGATGCACCATTTGCAAGCCGCCGCCAGCCGAGAGATCAGCAAAGCCACCGGCGCGGAAGCGGGCATTGTCACCTCTGGCGCTTCCGCCGCGGTGTTGTTGGGCGCGGCCGCCTGCATGGCGCGGCTTGATCCGGGCGCGATGAACCGCCTGCCTGATACGCCCGGGATGCCCGATGAATTCATCACCATCCGAAGCCAGCGCAATATGTATGACCGCGCGCTGCGCGTGGCGGGCGGGCGCATCATTGAAATCGGCATTCCAGACCGTATTTCCGGCCCCGGCGTGCGTGATGCCGCGCCTTGGGAAATCGCTGACGCCATCACAGACCGTACGGCGGCGATCTATTATTTGGCGGGGGCGAATAGCGAACCGCCTTTGCCCGATGTGGTGCGCGTGGCGCGCGAACGCCATATCCCCGTTTTGGTGGATGCGGCCGCGCAATTGCCGCCCACTGAAAACCTGAAGCGCTTCATCGCCGAGGGCGCCGATCTGGTGTGCTTTTCCGGCGGCAAGGCTTTGGGTGGGCCGCAATCTTCCGGCATCCTTGCTGGGCGGCGTGATCTGGTTGCCTCTGCGCTGGCGCAAATGCTTGATCTTGATATGCCAGAAGCGGATTTCATCGCGCCGCCAGAATTCTCCCCACTCGCGCAAATGCGCGGCCTGCCGCATCACGGCATTGGGCGGTCTTGCAAGACAGGCAAGGAAGAAATCATTGGCCTGATCGTGGCTTTGCAGCGGTTTGTCGCGGACAACCCAGCACAACGCGGCGCGCGCTGGCAGGCGCGGCTTGAAGCGGTGCTGGTGGCAGCGGGCAACCCGCCGAGCCTTCGCCTTGTGGCGGATGGCGCCAAGCCTGGCCTGCCCATTCTGGAATGGCGCCTGCCCGATGCGGCCTCGGCCTACGCCGCGGATGCCAGGCTGCGCGCCCATCGCCCCGCCATCCATCTTGATGCCGGGCGCATCGGCCAGGGCGTGCTTGCCATCAACCCAATTGCCTTTGACGATAGCGACGCGGCCATACTCGGCGCCGCGATCAAGGAGTGCTTGGCGTGAGTGATCTGTTTCTAGTCGGCAATGGCGCCGGTTTTTCCGGTGACCGTGTGGATGCGCCCATCCCTGTCATGCGCAGCCTGATCAAGCGCGGCCTGCCGGCAGCCATGTTCTTTGAATGCCTGGGCGAACGCACCGTGGCGCTTGCACAATTGGAACGCCGCCGTGACCCCGAAGCGGGTTATGAACCAATGCTTGAACGGCTGTTGGAACCGATCCTGGCCGATGCGGCGCGCGCGGGCATTCCCATCCTCGGCAATTTCGGTGCAGCCAATCCGCTCGCTGCCGCGCGCGCCATTGCGCGGCTTGCGAAGCGTTTGGGTTTGCCGGAACTCCGCATTGGGCTTGTCACCGGTGATGATGTTTCCGCCAGCATCAACCTTGATCGCATGGCCGTGCATGAAGCCGATACCGGGCTTGATATGTCTTCCTGGAAACTGGTTTCCGCCAATGCCTATATTGGCGCTGCCCCCTTGGCCGAAGCACTTGCCGCTGGCGCGCAAGTGGTGGTGGCTGGGCGTACGTCGGACCCTGCCCTCGCCATCGCGCCGCTGATGCATCATTTTGGCTGGGCCGAGGATGATTGGCAGGCGCTCGCGGTCGGTGCCGCGACAGGGCATTTATTGGAATGCGGCAGCCAGGTGACGGGCGGCGTGTTTTGGGACCCAGGCTTCAAGGATATTCCAGACCCCGCCAATATCGGCTTTCCCATCGCGGAAGTCGGGCGCGATTTGTCGCTGCTGATCACGAAGCCCGAAGACACTGGCGGCATTGTTGATCTGCGCACGGTGAAGGAACAATTATTATATGAGGTGCATGATCCCGCGCGCTACATCACGCCCGATGTGACTTTGGACATCACCGCCGCGCATCTGAATATGTCAGGCAAGGATCGCGTGGCGGTGCATGGCCTGCGCGGCAACCCGCGCCCTGATCTGCTGAAAGTCACTGCCTGCTATGAAGGTTCCTGGCTGGGTGAGGGCGAAATCAGCGTCGCCGGCCCCAATGCGCTGGCCCGCGCCAAGGCGACCGCGGATGTGCTGCTGGAACGCGTCAATCGCCGCGGCCTTGCGCGCCGCGCGCGGGCTGATCTGATTGGTGTCGCCTCCGTACATGATTCGGATGATGGCGCGCTCTGGCGCGGCTATGACGGGCCAGCACCGCAGGACATCCGCATTCGCTTGGCGGTTGAGGCCACCACGCGCGATGATGCGGATCAGGCATCGCGTGAAACGCTCGCCTTGCTTTGCTGCGGCACGGCGGGGACCTCAGGCGCGCGTTGGCGTGTCACACCACGTATCCTGACACGCAGCTTCCTGGTACCGCGCGACCAAGTGCCCACTGAAACACGCGTTCTGCCAGCGCGGGAGTGGAATTGATGAGCAACACCACCATGATCCCCCTGCATGACATCGCCCATAGCCGTGCAGGCGATAAGGGCAATCGCGTCAATCTCTCCCTCATGCCTTATGATCCGGCGCATTATGATCTACTCGCCGAACAGGTCACGGCGGAAAAGGTGCTGGCGCTATTTCGCCACCGGGGCGCCACTGGCTGCAAACGCTACGATCTGCCGCTGCTGCACGCCTTCAATTTCGTGATTGATGATGTGCTGGAAGGTGGCGTGAATGGCAGCCTTAATCTTGATGGCCATGGCAAGAGCCATTCCTTCAGGCTGCTTGCCATGACCATCGAAGTGCCGCGCGAAAAACTCAGCCGCCCTTGACGCCTTCCGTATTCACATAAAGCGAATAGAGCGACTGCGCGGCGGCCATGAACAAGCGGTTGCGATAGCGGCCGCCGAAACAGAGATTGGCGCAGCGTTCGGGCAGATGAATATGCCCAATCGGAGCGCCAGCATTGTTATACACGCGCACACCGTCAAATTCCGCCGTCATGCCCCAACCGCACCATAAATTGCCATCCACATCCACGCGGAAACCATCCGGCGTTTCGCCTGGCTGACAGGCCACGAAAACGCGGCGCTTGCGCAAGCTTTTGCCATTCGCCGCCACATCAAAGGCCAGAATATTGCGCGGGTCAGCGCGGCTTTCGATGACATACAAAATCTTCTCATCCGGGCTGAAAGCCAAGCCATTCGGATGGTTCACCTCATCCGTCACAAGCGTAATCTCACCGCTTTGGCCATCAATGCGATAGACATTGGTATGCGGCAATTCGGGTGTGGCGCGTTCGCCTTCATAATTCGCCATCAGGCCAAAGGGCGGGTCGGTGAACCAGATGGAACCGTCAGACTTCACCACAACATCATTCGGGCTGTTCAGCCGCTTGCCCTTGTAGCTATCAGCCAGCACCGTGATCGCGCCATCATATTCAAAGCGCACCACGCGGCGGCCGAAATGCTCGCACGCAATCACGCGGCCCTGACGGTCCCGCGTATGGCCATTGGCGTTATTGGCGGGCTTGCGCCAGGCGCTGACCGCGCCGGTTTCCTCATCCCATTTCAGCACGCGGTTATTGGGGATATCGGACCACAAAAGGCAGCGCGCATCGCCAAGCCAGACCGGCCCCTCACCCCAGCGCGTGCCATGATAAAGCCGTTCAACAGCCGAAAGCGGCAGATGATATTTTTTGAAGGAAGCATCCATCGCAACAATGGAAGGGTCCGGATAGCGCAGGCTTTGCTGCCAACGAGGATCTTGGTTCATGGCGTTTCTCCCTGGGCCATAACAGAAGCATGGACCAAGCGCGGCAAAAGGCCAATCAGGCGCGCAGCAATACGCGGCGGCGCAACCGCACCGCCCCTGCCGGCATGGCAGCAAAGATATCCTTCTCAGCCTCAATCAGGCAAAGCCCCGCCAAGCGCGCGGGGCAAATGGTGCGGCCTGCTTTTTCCCAAGCCGTGCCAGCGCGCATCAGCGGCGTGAAGGGCGGTACGTAAAGTGCGGCATCGCGCCGTTCCACGCGAAACATCTGCGCCTGCAAAAGTTTGGAAATCTGTCCCGGCGAATAAGGCCGGCCATGGCCGAAGGGTGTGTGGTCAAACTGCGCCCAGATGCCACGCCGATTAGGGGCCACCACCAGCAAGCGCCCATCATCGCGCAGCACGCGCCAGCATTCGCGCAGCAACCGCCCGGCATTCTCCGCCGCTTCCAGCCCATGCACCAACAGGATCCGGTCAAAGCTCAAATCCGGGAAAGGCAGCGCGCCTTCTTCCGCCAGTACAGCGGCGGAAACCCCAGCATGGGCAAAGCGCGAAGGGCCAAGCTGCGCGGGGGCTAGCGCGATGCAGCGCGCCGCTTCTTCGCGCCACAACGGCAAGTAAGGCTCCGCATGGCCAATGCCCAGCACATCAAGCCCTGACAGGCGCGGCCAAAGCACGGAAAGCCGCCGGCGCAGCAGCCGCGCGGTCAACCCGCCCGCCGGTGCGGCGTAGAATTCGGACAGGCCATGGATTTCCTCTGCCATAAGGGTAGATATAGGCACTTCCGGGCCCGCTTGGCATGGCCCCCTGACAAGGCACCCCCTTATGGCTCTCACCACGACCCCCATCCCCTGCCTGTCCGACAATTACGCCTGGCTGCTCCGCGCTGCCGATGGGCGCCTTGCGGTCTGCGACCCGGCAGAGGACGCGCCCGTGGCTGCGGTGATCGATGCCATGGGCGGCAAGCTCGATCTGATCCTGCTGACGCATCACCACGGGGATCACGTGGCCGGCGTGCCGGGCTTGGTGGCGCGCTATGGCGCCAAGGTGGTGGGCGCGGCGGCGGATAAGCACCGCCTGCCGCCACTCGATCAGGCGGTCTCACCGAGTGATACGGTGGATGTGCTGGGCAGCAAGGCGGCAGTGCTGGCGAGTGATGGCCACACACGCGGCCATATCGCCTTTCACATCGCCGATTCGCAGATTCTGTTGTGTGGTGACACGCTGTTTTCGCTCGGCTGCGGGCGGCTACTGGAAGGCAATGCGGAGCAAATGTTCGCGTCCCTCGCCGCGCTCGCTGCCCTGCCGGGTGAAACGCTGGTCTGCTGCGGGCATGAATATACCGAAAGCAATGCGCGGTTTGCCATTACGGTGGAACCGGACAATGCCGCGCTCAAGGCCCGCATCGCGGAAGTCCAGGCGCAGCGGGCGGCAGGCCAGCCGACGCTGCCCAGCACCATTGCTTCCGAACGCGCCGCCAATCCCTTTATGCGTGCGCCGGATATCGCGACGCTTGCCCGCATCCGTGCTGGCAAGGACACATTTCGTTAATTCCAGATAAGGAAACGCCCAATGAAACTGCATTACTCCCCAGCCAGCCCCTATGTGCGGAAAGTGATGGTCTGCGCCATTGCGCGCGGCATTGGTGGGCTTTTGGAAAAGGTCTCCACCAACCCGCATCAATCGCCGGCCGATTTGCTGGCCGATAACCCGCTGTCCAAAGTGCCGGCATTGGTCACGAAGGATGGCATAGCGATTTATGACAGCCCGGTGATTTGTGAATACCTGGACACAATCGGTTCCGCCGCGCCGCTTTTCCCGCCGACGGGCAGCGCACCGCGCCTGAAGGCCATGATCCGGCAGGCCGCTGCCGATGGCATTCTGGATGCCGCGGTGGGGCGGCGCCTGCACATGAACCACCCGCAGGATGATGGCCGCAAGGCCTTTGACGCGCGCCAGAAGGCCGCGGTGGAACGCGCCCTGGCCGTGCTCGAAAAGGACCCGCCGCGCGGGCTTGGCGATATCGGCGCCATCAGCATTGCCTGCGCGCTTGGCTATCTTGATTTCCGCTTTGCGGCTGAACCCTGGCGCGATTCCTGCCCGAAGCTCGCCGCCTGGTTTGCGGAGGTCTCGAAGCTCGCCCCGCTCGCCGAAACCGTCCCGGTCGGCTGAGCCATGATTGACCTGCGCGATCCGGGCGTGACCGCCGCGCAGGTCATTGCCGCGCTGGATTTGGCGCCGCATCCAGAAGGCGGGCATTACCGCGAAATCTGGCGCGATGCGCCGGAAGGTGGCGGGCGCGGCGCCGGCACGGCGATCTATTTCCTGCTCGCGGCCGATGAATTCAGCCATTGGCATCGCGTGGATGCGGCCGAAGCCTGGCATTGGTATGCGGGGGGGCCGCTGGCGCTAAGTCTCTCCCCTGATGGCCATGATGCGGAGGCCGTTCACCTCGGGCTCGATTTATCGCGCCATCAGCGCCCCTTTGCCCTGGTGCCAAAGGGTTGGTGGCAAAGTGCGGTGTCCCTTGGCCGTTGGACTTTGGTGGGCTGCACCGTCAGCCCTGCCTTTGATTTTGCCGGCTTTGAATTGGCGCCGCCCGATTGGCGCCCCACCCCGCGAGGAAGCAGATGAGCACAAGCCTGGCCTGGGATGAACGCTACCAAAATGGCGGCTTTGAGTTTGGCGAAGCGCCGAACCTTTATTTGCAATCCCAGGCGCATCGCCTGCGCCCTGGGATGCGGGCACTGGCAGTGGGTGATGGTGAAGGGCGCAATGGCGTCTGGCTGGCGGCGCAGGGGCTTCAGGTTACCTCGGTGGATTGGTCCGGCGTGGGCCTCAGCAAGGCAGCCTCGCTCGCCCGGCAGCGCGGCGTGGCGCTGCAAACCGTCACGGCGGATGTTGCGGCCTGGGATTGGCCGCGCGCGCAGTTTGACCTGATTGCCTGGATTTTTGTGCATCTGCCGCCGGAAGACCGGGCACGGGCCACACGAAGCGCTTTGGCCGCGCTCGCGCCCGGTGGCTTGCTAGTGCTGGAATGCTTTACGCCAGCGCAGGAAGGCCGGCGCAGCGGTGGGCCGAAGCTGCGCGAATTGCTCTGGAGCCGCGCGATTGTCGAAGAATGCTTCGCGGGCCTTGAGGTGCTGGAATTGCTGGAAGGTACCGTATTGCTGGATGAAGGCCCGCGCCATCAAGGCCATGCAGAGGTGGTGCGCGCCCTGTTACGCAGATAGCAGGCGTTTATTTTGCAAGCCCCCGCTCAAAACACCGCCCCAAACGGCAGCACCGCCACAGGGTCCCCGGGGCTGACCGCCGTAACCCCCTCACCCAATTCCACAAAAGCATCGGATTGCGTGAGGGATGTCAGCAGCCCCGCCCCTTCACGGGCAAATTTCTGCGCGCGCGGCAGGCCGCCCGTGGCATGGAGGCTGACGCGGACATATTCGCGCCGGCCGGCTTTCTTGCGATAGGTGAAATCCGCCTCTGCCACAAAGCGCGGCAGGACTTCCGGCAGGGCGCCAGCCAGGCGCAGCACCAAAGGCCGCGCCAGATGCAGAAATGTTACCACCGCAGCCACGGGATTGCCCGGCAGGCCCAGCACGGGCGTACCGCGCACCAGCCCCATAGCGGCGGGCCGGCCAGGCTTCACGGCCAGGCGCCAAAACACCAAGCGCCCGCCCGCTTCGATGGCGGCGCGCACATGGTCTTCCTCTCCGGTCGAAACCCCGCCGCTGGTCAGCAGCAGATCATGGCTCGTGGCGGCGTTATGCAAAGCGGCTTCGGTCGCGGCGCGGTTATCAGGCAGGATGCCAAGATCATGCGCTTCCACCGGCAGCGCGGCCAGCAGCGCCAGCAGGGTGAAGCGGTTACTGTCATAGCTTTGCGCGGGGCCAAGCGCGCTGCCGGGGCTTGCCAATTCATCGCCGGTGGAAAACACGCCGACCTTCAAGCGCGGGCGCACCGTAAGCCGCGCCTGCCCCAAAGCGGCGGCCAGCCCAATCTCAGCGGGGCCGAGCCTTTTGCCCTCAGGCAGCGCCAGCACACCGGCTGCGATATCCTCACCTGCCGGGCGTGCATTGGCGCCCGGCTTAAGGCCGGGGGGAATGAAAATCACGGCACCGTCGCGGCGGACATCTTCCTGCATCACGGCGGTATCGGCGCCCGGGGGCATGGGGGCGCCGGTGAAAACGCGCATGGTTTCACCGGCGGCCAGGGCGCGCGGCGCAGCCTGCCCAGCGGCGATGCGGCCAACCTCGGTGAGCGAGGTCTCGGCCCCCGGCGTCAAATCCGCATGGCGAAAGGCCCAGCCATCCACGGCAGCGTTGAAGAAGGGCGGCAGGGGCAAGGGCGCCATCAGGGGTGCGGCCAGCACACGCCCGCGTGCGGCGGATAGCGGCACGGATTCTTCGCCAGTGGCGGGGGGGATGCGTTCCAGGATAAGCGCCTGGGCTTCTTCCACCGCCATCAGCGCGCCGCCAAAGGCGAAGCAATCATCCGAAAGCTGCGCCATTACCCCTCCGTCCAGGGAATATCCTTGATCACCTTTGCATAGGCCAGCACCAGATCGGCGATGGCTTCCACCTCATCCAGCCCGGCGCGGGGCAGATCATAAGGCGGAGCCGTATCGGATGCCACCGCGACAATGCCGGGCATATCCGGGTGCATCCAGGGCTTGGCATTGGCAGCGCGATGCACTTCAAGCTTCGGATGCGCGTCGCGCTTGAAGCCTTCCACAATCAGCAGATCAACCGGGTCCATGCGCGCGATCAATTCCGGAAGGCGCGGTTCGGGGCTGTCGCGTAGCTCGGTCATCAGTGCCCAACGCGCGCCGGATGCCACCATCACCTGCTGTGCGCCGGCCTGCCGATGCTGCCAGGAATCCTTCCCCGGCACATCCACATCAAAGCGATGATGCGCATGCTTCAGGGTAGAAACACCAATCCCCCGCCTAATCAGGCAGGGGATCAGTTTCACCATCAAGGTGGTTTTGCCGGCCCCGCTCCAGCCGGCGAGGCCGATCACGCGCATGGGGCGATCAGAGCAGATCACGTTCAGATGGAATCATCTGAACGTGTGAAGATGCTCGAAAAACAACGAGGTAGAGCGGGTGGCGTGAACACATGTGAACGCAACACGCTCTAATCTGCGCCGGAGGCTTTGGCACCGGGCGGGGGTGCAACCGTACGGCCCTTGGCCAGTTCTTCCTGCACCCAAAGCCCGTGATGCTGCTTGGCCCAGTTCAGATCCACCTGGCCCGTGCCCATGGCATCAAAGGCGCCATCCATACCGACAGATCCGATATAGATATGGGCCAGCATCGCCGCAATCATCAGCACGGAAAGCAGGCTATGGATGATGTGGCTAAGCTGCATCCCTTCCATGCCGGTGAAGAAGAAGGGGAAGACCAGCAGATAGCCGGAAACCGCGACCACCGCGCCACCCAGCACCGTGATCCAGAAGACCATCTTCTGCCCGCCATTGAAGCGGCCAGCTTGCGGGTGTTCATTCCCAATCAGCCCGCCGCCCGCCTTGAACCAGGCAATGTCGCGCGCATTCGGGATATTGTCCTTCACCCAGATCAGCAGCATGACAACCAAGCCAAGCGTGAAGGGGAAGGCCAGGAAGTTATGCGCGTATTTGCCCCATTGGCTGATGGCGGTGAAAGCCTCAGGCCCCACTACCGGCAGCAGGATGTGCCGCCCGAAGGTCAGGTTCAGGCCAGACAGCCCCAGGATGATGAAGCAGGAAGCGACCATCCAGTGATTGGCGCGTTCCAGAATATTGAAGCGCTGAAGGGTACGCCCTGAAGGGCCGCCTTCAATCGGGATGCGGCCCTTGGAAAGGCGGAAGAACACCAGCACAGCCAGCATGCCAAGCACCGCGATGCCACCGACCCAAGCGAGTGTCACATTGTGGAATTCGCGCCATTCGCGGCCTTCGGGCTGAATAAGGGTCGCGGCCTTTTCATCAGGGATGGAAATGCGGCCTTGGATGCTGCCACCGCGCAGCAACGCCTGCACTTCCATCTCTTCAGCCATGGAAGCGGCGCGCGGCGCGGTTTGCGCGATGGCGGGTGCCGCCGCGCCCATCATCAGCGCGGCAAGCAGGGCAAGGATGCGGAGTTTCATGATGCTCTCACCCTTCAGATCGCAACCGTTTCGCGATAGGCCGTGCGCCAACCCCAGGCGCCCGTCCCATAACCGCGCTTTTGCACGCGTTCGCGATAGATAGAGGCAATGATCTGACCATCACCCGCGAGCAGCGCCTTGGTCGAGCACATTTCAGCGCAAAGCGGCAGCTTGCCTTCGGCCAAACGGTTCGACCCGTATTGGATATATTCCGCCTGGGTATTATCGGCCTGCGGGCCGCCAGCGCAGAAGGTGCACTTATCCATCTTCCCGCGAGAGCCGAAATTGCCAAGGCGCGGATATTGTGGCGCGCCGAAGGGGCAGGCGTAGAAGCAATAACCGCAGCCGATGCAAAGGTCCTTGTCATGCAGCACCACGGCATCGGCTGTGGTGTAGAAGCAGGAAACCGGGCAGACGGCGGCGCAAGGCGCATCCGTGCAATGCATGCAGGCCATGGAGATGGAACGCTCCCCCGGCTTGCCGTCATTGATGGTGACAACGCGCCGGCGATTAATGCCCCAGGGCACTTCATGTTCGTTTTTGCACGCCGTGACGCAGGCATTGCATTCGATGCAGCGTTCCGCGTCCAACAGGAATTTCATGCGGGCCATGTTTCTGGTCCTCCCTTATGCCGCGCGGATCTGACAAAGCGTGACCTTGGTTTCCTGCATGAAGGTAACCGGGTCATAGCCATAGGTAGTTATTGCATTGACGCTTTCGCCAAGCACAATCGGGTCCGTGCCAGACGGATACTTGCCGCGCTGATCTTCCTGCATGAACCAGCCAGCGAAGTGGAAGGGCATCCAGGCCACACCGGGCCCGACGCGTTCCGTCACCATAGCCTTCATGCGGCTTGCTTTGCCGGCGGGCATTTCAGGGCCCGTCACCAACACCCAGGCACCATCGCGGATATTGCGCGCGGCGGCATCCTGCGGGCTGATTTCTACGAACATATCCTGCTGCAATTCCGCAAGCCATTTATTGGACCGCGTTTCTTCCCCGCCGCCTTCATATTCAACCAGGCGCCCGGAAGACAGGATGATCGGGAAATTCGGCGCCACCTGATGCGAACGGTTCTGCACCGTCTGCCCCAGATGCGGCAGGCGGAAGCCGCGCCGATCTGGCAGCGTCGGATATTGTGCGATCAGATCAGTGCGCGGCGTATAGATGGGCTCACGATGCACCGGCACAGGATCAGGCAGGTTCCAAGCCACGGCGCGCGCCTTGGCATTGCCGTAAGCCATCACGCCGTGATTCATCGTGATGCGAATGATCCCCATGGAAAGATCCGTCGCCCAGGAAGCGCTACCGCCCTGGCGCGCGAGCGATGCGCGTTCGGCTTCGGTGAACTCAGCGTCCCAACCCAGGCGTTGCATCACTGCGGTGGTGAATTCCGGATAGCCATCGGTAATTTCCGAGCCCTTGGAATAGGAACCCTCCGCCAGCAGCGTCTTGCCTTCACGTTCCACGCCAAAGCGCGCGCGGAAGGTGCCGCCGCCTTCCTTCACATGCAGGTTAGTGTTGTAGAGGATATGCGTGCCCGGATGGCGCATTTCCGGCGTGCCCCAGCAGGGCCAAGGCAGGCCGTAGAAATCGCCCTTGATTTCGGCCGGCGCATCCGCCTTGGCGCGCAAGGTCACCAGATCGAACTTGTCCTGATGCGCCATATGCGCCTTCAAGCGTTCCGGCGATTGGCCCGTATAGCCCGTGCTGATCGCCCCGCGATTGATCTCCCGCAGGATGCTCTCGGCCACCGGTTCCTGACCGCGCACTTCAATGGATTTGAAGATATCGGCCTGGAAGCGGATTGGCATATTGCGCTTCTCAGCCGCCCGGTCCAGGGCGCCGGCGAGGCGATACATCACCTCATAATCATTCTTGCTCTCAAAAATCGGCTTCACCACCTGATCGCCCCATTGGACGGAACGGTTGGAAGCCGTGCGGCTGCCCGCGCATTCAAACTGCGTGCAGATCGGCAGCAGATAGGTGTTTTCCTTGCGGTTCGCGAGAACGGCGAAGGTTGTCGGATGCGGATCGGCCACCACCAGCAGATCGAGCGCTTCCAGCCCTTTCACGGCTTCCGGCATGCGCGTGACAGTATTGCCGCCATGGCCGAACACGACCATGGCCTTCAGATTGTCACGTTGCTGCACCTGATCCCTGGGCAGCGTCACGGCATCGAAATACCGTGTGGTCGGGATGCCAGGCGTGCCCATCATGGCGGGGCTGTCAAAGCGCGCCACCATGGATTCATAAGGCACGTTCCAAACGCGCGACCAATGCCGCCAAGCGTTTTCGTCCAGCCCGTAATAAGCCGGCAGTGTCGTGACATCGAGCCCGAAATCCGTCGCGCCCTGCACATTGCAATGCCCGCGGAAGATATTCGCACCCGTGCCTTCCGAACCAACATTGCCGGTGGCGAGCAGCAGGATGGAGAAGGCGCGCACATTGGCGGTGCCCACGGTTTTCTGCGTGGCCCCCATGCACCAGATCAGCGTCGCGGGCTTTTGCGTCGCAAACATTTCCGCGACCTTCTTGAGCTGCGCGCCCGGCACGCCGGTCACACGCTCAACCTCGGCGGGGTTCCACTTGGCGCATTCGGCGCGGATTTCATCCATTCCATAGACGCGCTGGCGGATGAATTCCTTGTCTTCCCAGCCATTGGCGAAGATGTGGTGCAGCATGCCCCAAATGATGGGGATATCCGTGCCCGGGCGAATACGCACATATTCATTCGCATGCGCGGCGGTGCGGGTGAAGCGCGGGTCAATCACAATCAGATTGGCGCGGTTCCGTTCCTTGCCCGCCAGCACATGCTGCAGGCTGACAGGATGCGCTTCCGCCGGATTGCCGCCCATGATGATCATGGTTTTCGAATTGCGGATGTCGTTATAGGAATTGGTTTGCGCGCCATAACCCCAGGTATTGGCCACACCCGCAACGGTGGTCGAATGGCAAATACGCGCCTGGTGATCCACGTTATTGGTGCCCCAGAAGGCCGCAAATTTGCGGAACAGATAGGCCCCTTCATTGGAAAATTTGGCGCTGCCCAGCAAGAAGGTGGAGTCGGGCCCGCTTTTCTGCCGGGAGTCCATCAGCTTGTCGGCGATTTCGGTGATGGCATTGTCCCAGGACATGCGCTGCCATTGGCCATTCACCAGCTTCATCGGGTATTTGATGCGCCGATCACCATGCACCAATTCGCGCACTGAAGCGCCCTTGGCGCAATGCGTGCCGCGATTGATGGGCGATTCCCAAGCGGGTTCCTGGCCGACCCAAACCCCATTCTGCACTTCCGCAATCACGGTGCAGCCAACCGAACAATGGGTGCAGATATTCTTCACGCGCTGGACAGGCTTGGTGTGATCCATCGGCCCGGCTTCGGCGGGACGCATGGTGGAAAGCGGAATGGCGCCAAGGGCCGCCAGCCCCGCCCCGCCAAGCCCGGCCTGACGCAAAAAGGCGCGACGATCGAGCCCGCCGGCGGAAAGCCCCTGATAGGCAGAAGCCAGGCGCTGCTTGGCGGCCTTGCCATCGGTGCGTTTGATCAGCATGGGGTGCTTCCCTTCTTATGTATCGCTGGAGCCGTTGGTGCGGTAGAAAGCCTGTACATGCGGGCTATTGGGCTGGTAGCGCGCCTTCAGACGATCCGCCTGGCCTTCCTTACGAGCCGTACCTGCCGGCACGGCATCGGCGCGCAGCGGGGTTGAGGCTTCCGCCGCCGTTGCAGCCACCGCCGCACCGCCAGCAAGCCCCAGGGTCTTCAGAAAGCCGCGGCGTTGCGCGACTTGTTTTTCATTCTCACTCATATTCCAGCCTCCCAGCGGAAAACATCAGACGGGCAGTTCCTGCGCCGCCAATTCAACCTCAATGGCCATGCGGCCCAGCGCGCCGACGGCGCGGTAAAACCCCGCGGCTTCCGCCCCTTCCAGATCAGCAAAGAAGCGCCCGGCCCAGGGGCGCAGATGGCGGGCGAAAAACGCCTCAGCCGCCGCGTCACCGCCCGGAAACACGCCAGACAGCAGCCCGGCAAAGCTTTCGCATTCGGATGCGATGTGAT
>CAMCEP010000041.1 GCA_945873675.1 Asaia bogorensis | reverse complement strand
GATCCATGGGTACAACAAGGATATTAGTAACCTCAACGGAACGCGAAATCGGTGTCAGATCCGTCATGACATCGAAGGGCAGCTTGGCCAGAATGGGGTTCAGCACCAGGGATGCGATGGTGCCCATCATCAATGTGTAACCATCGGATTGGGAATTCACCGTCGCTTCGGATGCCAGATTACCGCCAGCACCAGGGCGGTTTTCCACAATGATCGGCTGACCCAAAAGCGCTTGCAGCTTATTGGTCAGTGTGCGCGTCGTGATATCCGTCCCGCCGCCCGGCGCGAAACCGACCAGAATGCGAATGGGGCGTTGCGGATTCCAAACCCCCTGCGCCGCCAGGGGTTTGATGGCCAAAAGGGCAGGCGCGGCCAAAAGGCTACGGCGGTGCAACATGCGCTTCCTTCCTTTCCCAGCCATGCGCTTTGACGCCGGCGCAAATCATGCTGTTCTTTCATTCGCTTCATAGCCGGGCGCATTGCGCCGCGCCAGTCAGGGGGAAACCATGCCGGGAAAAATCATCACGCGCCGTCCAATGTTATTCGCGGGTCTGGCGGGGCTTGCCGCACCCAGCCTGGCGCGCGCCAGCACCTATCCGGATCGTCCGATCAGGCTGGTGATCCCTTACGGTGGCGGTGGGCAGACGGATATCGTCTCCCGCGTTACGGCCGAAGCCTTGCAGCAGCGGCTTGGCCAGCCAGTGCTTTCCGATAATCGCCCCGGCGGCGCAGGCAATCTTGCAGCGGAAATGGTCTCCCGCGCCCCGGGTGATGGCTATACCGTGCTGGTCGCCACCATGGGCACGAATAGCGGGCTGAATGCGCTGCTCTATAAATCCGTAGGCTATGATGCACAGCGTGATTTCACGCCGGTTGGCATGTTCTGCACCACGTCAAACCTGCTGATGGTGCATAATTCGATCCCTGGACGGGATTTCAATGAGGTCGTGGCCTGGATCAAAGCGAATCCCGGCAAATTCACCTTTGCCTCCGCCGGTGTTGGCGCCATCACACACCTGATCATGGAAGACATGGGGGCAAGACTGGGCCTGGATATGGTGCATGTGCCCTATCGCCAGACCACCAATGCCATGACTGATCTGATGGCTGGGCGCGTGCATGCGCGCTGCCTTGGCCTGCCGGAAGGCGAGCCGTTGCGCCAGACCCAAAGCGTACGCCCCGTGGCGGTCACTACTGTTGAACCGCGCCCGGAATGGCCGGGCGTCCCCACCATGGGCCAGACGATTCCGGGCTTTGAGGGGTCAAGCTATTTCGGCCTTGCCGTGCCTGCCCAAACCCCACGAGAGATTGTGGTCCGGTTGAATACCGCGCTGCGGGAGGCGCTGGCGGATGAAAAGGTGCGCGCCGCCTATAAGCGTGTGGGCGCCGACCCGGCTGAGCCGGCCTCGGCCGAGGATTTCGCCGCCCGGGCCAAGCGCGATGGCGAACGCTGGGCGCCGCTGATTCGCCGGCTGAAGCTGGTTGCCGAATAAGGGGGCTGCCCGAACCGCGCGGCTGCGCTAGAATAAGGGCGTGAATATCCTCGCTCCCCTTCAGCCGCGGCTGGATATTGAAGTCGCCTTCGACCTGATTTGCCCCTGGTGCTATCTGGGTGTCAGGCGGTTACGCCGTGCCTTGCGGGCCAGGCCGGATATCATCCCGGAACTGGTCTGGCGGCCATTTTTGCTCAACCCGGATATTCCGCCAGGTGGCGTTTCCCGCGCGGAGTTCGTTGCGCGGAAATTCGGCGGTGAGGATCGCGCGCGGCGCCTGCAAAATGCGCTGACAGAGCTTGGCCGAGCGGAGGGGATCGGTTTTCGCTTTGAACTGATGGGCCGCGTGCCATCCAGCATCAACGCGCATCGCCTGGTGCGTTATGCGGTGCGGGAAGGCCTCGGTGAAATGATGGTGGAAGCGCTGTTTTACGCCTATTTCGCCGAAGGCGTGGATATTGGCGATCCCGTTCGGCTTGCCACCTTGGCCGGGCGTGTCGGCCTTGACGCTCATGCGGCGCTGGCCTTCCTCCATTCAGGTGAGGAGGCTGAAGCGGTGCATACCGAAAACCTCCGCGCGCATCGCCTGGGGATCAATGGCGTGCCCTGCTTCATCATTGCCGGGCAACAGGCCATCGCTGGCGCGCAGGAGCCCGAGGTGCTGGAAAGGCTGCTGGATGTGGCGCTGCAGCAATACCACTTCTCTGGGGGCGATGGCAGCTGAGGCTTGCGCCCTCGGGGCCGGCCGTTTATGGAACGCTTCGTCGGTAAGGGCGCATAGCTCAGTGGTACGAGCGCCTGCTTGACACGCAGGAGGTCCGTGGTTCGATCCCACGTGCGCCCACCATACCTTCCCCGTACCTCAGAAGCGCGTGCGGAAGCCGACAACCAGGGAATTCGCGCCCTCATAAACGCCATTATAAGTCCCGAAAATGCCGCTGCGATGCATGTAGCGAATGGCAATTTCCTGATGCGGCCGTTCCGGCAGAGCGAAAGTGAGTTCGGGCGAAAAGAAATTCAGGAAGCGTGATTGGTTCGGTTCAGGCAGCGCATCCGTGCCGCGTTCAACGCGTGGCAGGCGCGTGACGTAATCTGGCCCCATGGACAGGCCGAAGGTAGTGTAGACGTAATTGGTCCAGGGGAAGCCATCATAGCGGAGATAGGCAGCGGCCCAGAATTCCCCGCCTTCCGTATCACCAAAGCGATAGGCGCCGCCCAATTCCGCATCCAGCATAAAATATTTCCAAAAGCGCGCCAGGCGATAGCTGGCGGCCCCGCCCGCCAAAGTGTCATCCCCCCAGGAACCGGTCCAAGGAGCGACCATGATATCGCGAAGTTTGCCATCCGCCACCGAGGATCCAGCGAAGACCATGCCGGCCCAGGGCCGTGCATCGGCCAATTCCCTTGCGCGGTCGGCCACGGAAATCCCTGGCGCGGGCGTGGTCTGGGCGAAGGCAGCGGGGGCAAAACTCAGGATGGCCGCTACAACCAGGGCGATCCTTAGAGTAATTCTGGGGGAATTCATTGAAAAATCCATAACGGCTTGAGAGCGCGTTTTTACGGGGGATGGCGCGGATGGCAAGCCCCGCGCCTATGGCTCAGCGCCCGGCGGGCTGGAACATCAGGGCAAAGCTCGGCACGTAGGTTGTCAGGAACAGCACCACCAGCATCCACAGGATTTGCGGCCAAATGGCGCGGCTGATCCGCGCCAGTGACAAGCCGCTGATCGCCATGCCGATGAAAAGGCAATAGCCGATCGGCGGTGCGGCCATGCCGATGGAGACATTGGTCACGATAATGGCGCCAAAATGGATCGGGTCCACGCCAAAGCGATTGGCAATGGCAATCAGCATCGGCCCCAGAATGACCATGATGGCGATTTCGTCCATCACCGCCGCCAAAAGGAAAAAGGCGATATTCAAGGTGGCCAGCGCGGCCCATTTTTCGCCAATGGTCTGCGCCATCCAGCCGGCGAAGCGGATGGCGATTTGTTCCTGCGCCACCAGAATGCCAAAGCCGGCCGATACCGCGATAATGGTGCAGACAATGGCGCTGGTGCGCATCGCCCTCACGAAAATGCCGGGCAGCGCGCGCAAGGTAAGTTTGCGTTCGACAAATAGGCCGATGATGATGGCGTAAAGGCAGGAAACCGCCGCCGCTTCGGTGGGTGTGAAAATACCGCCGTAAATGCCGCCCAATACCACCAAGGGCGATGCCAGCGCCCAGCGCCCATCGGCGAAAGCGCGCGCCATCTGTGCAGCGCTCGCGCGCGGCAGGCGTGGCACATCATTGCGCTTGGCATGAACCCAGCAAATCACCAGCAAGCCCGCTGCAATCAGCAGGCCGGGCACAATGCCTGAGAGAAACAGCCGCCCAATGGATTGTTCAGCGACAATCCCCCAAATCACGAAGGCGATGGAAGGCGGGATCAGCGGCCCCAAAACACCCGCGGAAACTGCGATGGAAGCGGCGAAGCCCTTGTCATACCCAGCCTGCACCATGGCCGGGATCATGATGGCGCCAATCGCTGCCGTGGTTGCGGGGGCGGAGCCAGAGATTGCCGAAAAAACCAGCGCTGCCAGCACGGTCACCATGGCAAGCCCGCCGCGCAAATGCTGCACCAGCGTGGAAGCGAAATCCACCAGGCGGCGCGAAAGCCCACCCGCTGACATCAATTCCCCGGCCAGCATAAACAATGGAATGGCGAGCAGGCTGAATTGCTGCGACCCGCTGATGATGGATTGCGCCAGAAAGGCGGGTTCGATATCGGCGACGATCAGCGCCGTGGTAATGACTAGCGCAATCGCAATGGCAAAGGGCACGCCAAGCGTGACCAAGGCGCCGAAGCCGGCTGTCAGGCACCAGGCAATGGCGGTCATTCTATGGTGGCCTCATCTGCCGGCAGGGCGCCGCCACGCCTGAGCGCGCGTTCCAGCCCGAATACCGCCATAAGTGCCCCCGCAATCGGGGCCAGCGCATTCAGGATTTCGATCGGATAGCCCATGGCGGCGGAAACAGAGCCGCTGGTGATGTCAAGAAACCGCCAGCCGGACCAGGCCAAAAAAACACCGAGCGCCGCCGTGATGAAATCCAAGACGCGTTCCGCGGCGATGCGCCCTGCAAGCGGTAGCGCATCCGTCAGCAGGCTCAGGCGTACGTGAAAACCCTCATGCACCCCAAGCGCGAGGCCAGCCAGCACGCTCCAGGAAAACATCAGCACGGCGAATTCCTCGCTCCAGGAAGAAGCTGCGCCCAGCAGGTAGCGTGTCACCACCTGATACAAAATGGCAGAGAGCATCAAGGCAGCGGCGAGCGCGATGGAATAGCGCGTCGCCCCCGCCAGAATGCGGGCGATGAAGCCCAGAATGGTCACTGCACCGCGGCCAGCGCATCCCGAATGATATCGGCGCCAATCTGGCCACGGAAATTTTCATACATGGGCAGCACGCCGCGGCGGAAGGCCGCCTTGTCCGGCACTTCATTGATCTGCATGCCATGCTTTTGCAGGCTGTCGCGGAAGCCAGCGGTTGCTTGCGCATTCGCCGCGCGCTGGGCGGGCGTTGCTTCGGCGGCGGCTTCGGTGACAGCGGTTTTGAGGTCAGCCGGCAGGCGATCAAAGCTGCGCTTGGAAATCAGGCAGCCGATCATGGAATAGATATGCCCCGTCAGGGACAGGAACTTTGTCACTTCATAATATTTGCTCTGATCCACAATGCCGAGTGGAATTTCCAGCCCATCCACCGCGCCCTGTTGCACGGCGGTGAAGGTCTCCCCCCAGGCCATGGGCACGGCATTGCCGCCAAGGCTGCGGAACATTTCAATATAGATCGGGCTTTGCAGCACGCGGAACTTGATGCCGCGCAAATCTTCTGGCTTCACGATCGGGCGCACATTATTGATCATGTGGCGGAAGCCGCCTTCCATAAACCCAAGCGCCAGAACGCCGCGCGATTCAAGCCGCGTGCGCAGCGCCTGGCCGACTGTGCCATCCAATACGCGATGCCCTTGTGCTTCGCTGGAAAACAGGAAAGGCATGTCATTTACCTGAAAGGCTGGTTCGATCTGCGCAATCACCGCATTGGTGATGATGCCCATATCCACGGTGCCAAGCCGCATGCCATCAATCAGCGGGCGTTCATCGCCAATGGCGCGGTTCGGGAAAAGCTGTACCTCCACGCGGTCACCCACGCGCTTTTCCAAGGCTTGCTTGAAAAGCCGCGCGCCGGTTGCGTAGGGGTCAAGCGCGCCATCACCGCTGGTCCAGCCAAGGCGCAGCACGGTCTTGCCTTGCGCACGAAGAATGGCGGGCGCCATCCCAAGGGCAAATACGCCAGCGCCGAGAGAGCGGCGGGTGAATTGGGTCATGCGGTCTTCCTCCCCTTTTGCCCACTCAAGTGCGGGCCTTGTCTTGATGAGCATAGGCTGCCTTGCGCCTGACGCAAATCGCCTTCACGCCAGCGTCATAAGGCGGCCAAATCCCTTGGGCTGATCCTGAAGGCCAAGACGGCGCAGCACATGCCAGGCCATGACCTGATTGCTGGTGATGACCGGCATGCCGATCTCGGTCTCCAGCGCCTCGATCACGCCGGCGGAGCGGATTGCTGTGCAGGAAATGAAGCAGGCATCCGCCCCCGGTGCGGCCCTTGCAGCCCCGCGCGCCTGGGCGGCAATGGCCTCAGGCGGGATTTGCGCCATTTCGGCATTGGTATTGATACCCATCATATCGCCGCCCACCACCGCGCAGCCATGGGCGGCCAGGAAGGCGATCTCCCTTTCATGCACCGCAGCGATATAGGGTGTGACCAGCAGGATGCGTTTCGCGCCCAGGGCTTCAAGCGCTGCCAGAATGGCATCGGCCGTTGTTACCGCAGGCAGCCCCGTCGCCCTGGTCATGCGGGCTGGAATTTCGCCCGCGCGTTCGGGGGCAAAGGTTGACACCGCCGTGCAATGAAAGCCGATCAAGCGAGGCCGCGCATCGGCCAGCAAGCCCGCCGCTTCTTCAAGCCTATCGAGCATCTTGGACAATTCGGCTTCGGAACTGCCGCGCAATTCCAGCCTGGTAATAAGCGCCACCACACCCGGCGGCAGCATGGCATGCAATTCGGCTTCGCATATCGCATTGCCGGAAGGCACCATCAGCCCAATACGCGCCCGCGTGCCGTAATCAATCATCAGAGTGATGCCCGCGCTTCGGCCAGCCAGCTTCGGTCTATATAATCCTCAGCACTTGTGCGGGCGCGTGCGGGCAAATCACGGATCAGGGCGCTGGTTTCAATCAGCGCCTGTACGCCGGCCGCACTTGCTTCCGCATCACGCGGGAAAATCGCATCGCGCGTATATTCCGCCCAGGCGAGGTCAGCGTAGCGCGCTTCAATCCCGGTTTCGCGCATCGCGACATCGCGCGCGAAGGCCTGGTCCGTGTAGAATTTCTCATGCGCGCGCAGAAAACCGCGCAGGAAGCGCAGCAGCAGGTCGCGATTGGCGCGCGCCCAGCGCAAATCCACATCCAGGCTGGTGAATTGGAAATCGGGCACTTCTTCGCGCGGTTCACAGAGCGATACGAAACCAAGATCAAGCGCAATGTGATTGAGCGGCGCGCCCTGCAACCCCGCATCAATTTCGCCTTGGCGCAGCATGTCCCAGCGCGCCAGGATTGGCCCGCAGGGCACCAATTCATAATCGCCCGGCCAATGCAGCCCGCGCGCCGCCAGAAGCCGCATGATCAGCGAAGAACTGCCGGCGCGCAGCGACGAGACGCCGATTTTCTTGCCGCGCAAATCTTCAAGCCGCGTCAAGCCCGGCCGGGCGATGAAGGAAAACGGCAAGCGATTCACATTGCCGCCAATGATCGCCTGATGCCCACCCGCTTCCGCATCCAGAATGACATGTTCGGTGACGCCATAGGCAAGCTGAGCACGGCCATCGCGGATGCGCTCGTTCACCTCCTCAATGCCTTCAATGTGGTCAATCTGCAGCGCAATCCCTTCCGCCGCGAAAAGCCCGGCATGCAGGCCGATCCAGGCCGGCAGGTTGAAATAATTGCGCGAAACAACAACAAGCGTCAGCGGATCCATGGCCCTGCCCCCCATACTGGGCGCCACCATGGGCAAAGCCGGGCGGAATGGGCAAGCCCTGCCTTGTTCCGTAGCGGCAGCACAACCATCTGCCGGGCATGGTCATTCTGCGCCCTTCCTTCTCACGCAAGATTTTTGGCTGGGCCATGCTGGCGCTTGGCGTGCTTGGCTTGGTGCTGCCCTTCCTGCAAGGCTTCGTGTTTCTTGCCTTTGGCGTTTTCGTGCTGCGCGATCAGCATATCTGGGCGGCGCGCCGCTGGGCTTGGGTGGAGGGGCGCTGGCCCAATATGGTGACCAAGCTGGAAGCGATGGAGGTCAGTATGGCAGCGCGAGCGCGCCATTTTGCCAGGCGCTTGCGGCTGCGGGGTTGAACGGCACTCTGGCCTCAAGGTCAGGGGCGGCGTAAGGGCCTTTCATGCATCGCCTCTGGCTTATCACCGGCGCCCTGGCCGGGCTTATCGCGGTTGGACTTTCCGCCTGGGCGGCCCATGGGCTGCCCGCAAGGCTGGAACCTGCGCGCATGGCGGCGGTGCAAAACGCGCTAACCATGCAGGGCTGGCATGCGCTCGCCTTGCTGCTTGCGGGGCTGATGGCGGAGGCAGGCCGACGCCTGGCCCATTTCGCGGCGGCGGCGTTTCTGGCGGGCATGATGCTTTTCTGCGGCGCGGTCTGGCTGGGCACGCTTTCCGAGCAATCCCTCGGCCCCATCGCGCCTTTGGGCGGGATGCTGCTGATGCTGGGCTGGGCCTTGCTGGCCCTGGCGGCGCTCCGCCGATGATCCGCGCTGCCTATCTGGCCGCTGAAGGGTTTGAGGCGGAATTGGCCGAAGAACTTCGCCTATCCACGCGGCGCGTTGCTGCCTGGCATGGTCGCCTGGCACTTTCGCCCGACCCACCTGCCCCGGCGGTCTGGGCCTTGGATATCTGGACTGATCCGCGGGAATTGCCCGCCCCTTCGGTGAAGGCCGCCGCTGATGCTTTGCGCGCCATCCAACGCAATTGGTCGCATCTGCCCGTGTTGCATCACCGCCGCAGCACGCTGATTGCCGAACGCCTGCCGCCGGTGAAGGCGCGCCCTTTGGTCTTCCCCGAACCCGCCCCCACCGCGCCGCTTGGCGCCTGGACGCTGCTGGCGCCGGATCGGCTGCTGGCCAGCCCCAGCAAGATCAGCCCTTTCGTGAATGGCGAACCGCGCTTCGTGGAAGACAAATCCGGCCCGCCATCCCGCGCCTACCTTAAATTATGGGAAGGGCTGACCCGGCTTGGCCGCCACCCCGGCCCGGGCGACACTTGCCTTGACCTTGGCGCCTCCCCCGGCGGCTGGACTTGGGTGATTGCGCAGCTCGGTGCCCAGGTGACGGCGGTGGATAAGGCGCCGCTCGACCCGGCCATTGCTGCCCACCCCGGCGTTAATTTCCGACCAGAGAGCGCTTTTGGCCTGGACCCCCGGCAAGAATCGCCGGTCACCTGGCTGTTTAGTGATGTCATCTGTTACCCGGCGCGGCTTTTGGGCCTGGTGCGGCGCTGGATTGAGGCGGAAAAGGCCCGCAATATTTTCTGCACCATCAAATTTCAGGGCGAAACTGACCACGCCATCATCGCAGAATTTCAGCAAATTCAAGGATCTAAGCTGTTTCATGCCGCGCATAACAAGCATGAAGTGACCTTCGCGCGCCTGGCGCCCTGAATTTTTCGCGATCTCACGGAAAAGCTGGCACGGCTTCTGCAATAGACCCGGTGTACCAAAATGGTGCCGCCGGACAAAGCGCCGGCGCCAACCAAAACGGGGTTGCGACGATGTTGGTGGTTCCGGAAAAGTCTTTGACCGCTCCTCAGGAGATCCGGGCCCGCCGCATGCAGAGTACGCAAGATGCGGCTCGGCTTGACGTCGCAGGGGGGCGAAAAGAATTCGCGCCCATGCTGCAAGAATTGCGGCAAAGCCCGGCAAAAACTGCCGGTCCGGGGACACCCACGGGCAACACGCTCGCTGCCATGCTCCAGCGGATGGATACGGACCAAGATGGCCGAATCTCTCCGCTGGAGCTGCGGGCTTCCGCGAAGCGCGCCTATCACGTGCCGGAACGCTCAAAAGTCTGATTCTTCCGCATTGCGCCGGCCTGACCCTATAAGGGGGTCATGTCACAAGCCAAGATCGCCCAATTCGGCGCAACCGCCATACTCATGCGCGTGCTGCGGGCTTCCGCTTCTGATCGCATTGCGCTGACCAGTGCGGGCTGCGCTTTCTATGCCATGCTGGCGCTGTTTCCCGGCATTTTTTTGCTGATCTCGCTCTATGGCATGGTCTTCGATGCGGCGGCGGTGGAACCGCAGCTTGAAGTGCTGCGCGAATTGGTGCCGGAAGACACTTTTGAGATGATCGCAACCCGCGTGCACGATCTGGTAGAAGCGCCGCGTCCAAGCCTGGAATGGAGCGCGATCTTGAGCGCTGGCATCGCGATATGGAGTGCTTCTGCCGGCACCCGCGCCACTATCGGCGCGCTTAATATGGCGCATCATGTGGAAGAAACGCGGCCCTTCTTTCGCTACCATGCGCTGGCCATCGGGCTGACGCTCGCTGGAACATTGGCCGCGGTCATTGCGATTGCGGCTTTGGTGGCCTTGCCTGGTATTTTTGCCTTGATCGGTTTGCCCGCGCTGCAGTCGCTTTCGCTACGTGGGCTTTCGTTGCTGACGCTATTGCTGCTGGTCGGGTCTTCCTTGCTCGCGGTTTATCGGCTGGGGCCGGCAGCGCGGCGCCTGCCGATCCGACGCATCCTGCCGGGCGTTTTCATGGCGACGCTGCTCTGGGCTTTGGGGTCCGCGGCCTTCAGCCTTTATGTCTCAGAATTCGCGACCTATGACGCCATGTATGGGCCACTTGGCGCGACCGTCGGCTTGCTGATGTGGTTCTATGTCAGCGTTTATGTCGTGCTGCTGGGTGCCGAGCTGAATGTGGCCTTGGCGACGCAAGCCGGTGCGTGGTGACAGCGGGGCTTCGCCGGGCCAGAATCGGCGCGGAGGCCCCGCATGACCCAGACTACCATCAGCGCCATCACCATTCACTGCGTGGATGCGCCTATTGATCCACCGCTCCGCAATAGCCTGAATGTCATTCCCCGCGCGCCCTTGGTGATTGCGGAAGTCACTACCAAGGATGGCGCCACGGGCACTGCCTATGTCTTTCCCTATACGCGCGCCGCACTTGGGCCGACTGCGTCACTCGCGCGTTCGATTGGGGAGGGGCTGATCGGGCGGCCCTTGGCGCCGACATCGCTCTGGCGCGAATTGCATGACGGATTTCGCATTCTGGGCAGTGAGGGCCTGGTGCAGATTGCGCTTTCCTTGCTGGATATGGCGCTATGGGATGCACTTTCCCGCCGCGCTGGCCTGCCGCTTTACGCCATGCTGGGGGCCGAGGCGCGACCAATGCCGATTTACGCCTCGCTCCGCGGTTGGGGGCCGGCGATGCTCTCGGAAGAAGCCGGCCAGGCGGTGGCGCGGCTTGGCGCGCGGGCGGTGAAATTCAAGCTCGGCCATCCAAAGCTTGAAGATGATCTGGCCACGGTGCGCGCGGTGCGCGGCGTGGTGGGCGATGATGTCGCGATACTTGTGGATTACAATCAAGCGCTGACGTTGCCTGAGGCCGAACGTCGAGGCCGCGCGCTACAAGCGCTTGATGTGCGCTGGCTGGAAGAACCGCTGCCGGTGCAGGATGATGCCGGCATGGCGGCACTTGCCACGCGGCTCGAAATTCCGATTCAGGGTGGGGAGAATTGGTGGGGCCCGGCTGGCATGCAGCGCGCCTTGGCGGCTGGCGCCTGCGATTTTTGTATGCCTGATGCGATGAAGATCGGCGGCGTGACGGGCTGGCTGCGTGCCGCAGCCATGGCGGCAGCGCATCGTGTGCCGATGTCGTCACATATCTTTGTCGAAGTCAGCGCGCATTTGCTGCAAGCGACGCCGACCGCGCATTATCTGGAACATCTGGATATCGCTGCACCCTTGCTGCGACAGCCTTTGCGCGTGGCCGATGGCATGGCGCTGGTGCCTGATGCACCGGGGCTTGGGCTTGACTGGGATCAGGCCGCGCTGCGTCATTTCGCGGTGGATGTATGAAACATAGTGAAAGGGCTTCCCATGCGTGCTGCCTTTATTGATGCCAATGCCTCCCTCGCCGCCGTGATGCGAAAGCTCCATCGCGCGGATGATCTGCCGATGGATATTCATGAAACGCCCGACATCACGCCGGATGATCTGCCGGGTGTGCTGCAGGGCGTGCAGATCATGATCAATGACCATACGCATTGCCCGCTGGCGGTGATCAAACGCTGTCCTGATCTGAAACATATTGTCTTTCTCGGCACCGGTGCGCGTTCCTACATGAATCCCGAGGAATTGGATGCCGAATGCGGCGTGAAGGTGCATATCATCAAGGGCTATGGCGATACCGCAGTGGCGGAGATGGCCTTCGCGCTGATGTGGGGCGCGGCGCGGGGCCTCGGCAATATGCATCATGCGATTATCGGCGGTGGTTGGCCGCGCACCGATGGCATGCAGCTTACCGGAAAGACGATTGGGCTGATTGGCTTTGGCGGCATTGCAGCCGAAATGGCGCGGCTCTGTCAGGGAATTGGCATGCGCGTGCTGGCCTGGAATCGTAGCGCCAAATCAGCACCTGGCGTTGAATTCGTTGATCTGGAAAGGCTTTTGGCGGAAAGCCATGTGGTCAGCCTGCATCTTTTGCTGAATGATGAAACGCGCGGCTTTCTATCACGCGCGCAGATCGCCCGCATGCGGAAGGGCGCTTTGCTGATCAATACCGCGCGCGGCGCTGTGCTGGATGAGGATGCGCTGGTGGAAGCACTCGCTTCCGGCCATTTGGGCGGTGCGGGGCTTGATGTTTTTGTGACCGAGCCCCTGCCGGCAGGCCATGCGCTGACGAAATTGTCCAATGTGACGCTTTCGACCCATTCGGCCTTCCGCACGCCGGAGGCCACGGATAATCTGATCGAAGCGTCACTGGAACATTGCCGGCGTATTTTGCGGCAGGGTTCCTGAACCTACCTTACGCTGCCTGCGCGAGTGTCGGCGCGCTATCGGCTACCGTTGTCCGATGCAGATCGCGCGGCTTATCGGCCGGGTAGCGCCGCGCGCGATGCATGGTGACGCGGTTATCCCACATCACCAGATCATGCGCGCGCCAGATATGGGCATGGACGAATTCGCGCTGGGTACCGTGTTCGGTCAGATCACGCAGCATGGCGCGGGCTTCGGGCACCGGCATGCCATGAATCTGCCCGGCATGGGCCGAAAGAAACAGCGAAAGCCGCCCGGTCTTGGGATGGCGGCGCACCAGGCGCTGCGGCACCGGCGCCCATCTTTGGCGTTCTTCTTCTGTGAAATCGGTGAAGCCCAGAATGCCGCGCGAGAAGATTTGGCTGTGATCCGTGATCATGTCACGAATTTCCGCTTTCATGGCGGCGTCCAAAGCATCCCAGGCGGCGCGCATATCGGCGAATTCCGTATTGCCGCCCTCACCAGGGATCACGCGCGCCGAAAGCAGGGAATATTTCGCGGGCGTCGCCTTGAAGGATGAATCGCTGTGCCAGAGCATATTACCCAGGCTGAACAAGCGCCGCCGATCATCGCGCGCCAGCACATTGGAGTTCTTGTCGAGGTTGGAGATGTCATTCACCTCCATGGCAAGGCGCCGGTCAGCGACTTTGGCGATATCGCCGGTTGCGGTCTCAAGCGGGCCGAAATGGCGGCTAAAGGCCAATTGCTGTTCGTCATTGATGTCCTGGCCGTGGAAGACCAGCACACCGAAGCGGTCCATGCCGGCATCAATGGCGGCGGCATCGGCAGCGCTGACGGGGTTTTTCAAATCAATGCCGGAAACCACGCCGACAAAATCGGGCCGCGCCGGATTGGCGGGGGTGATGGTGACGCTCATTGGTTCCTCCATTGCGTGATGACCACGCCTTTTGGGGCAGCATAGCGCGGAAATCGGCGCTTTGAAGCGGTTTGTATGGCGCAGCCTGTCCATGGCAGAAGACACTCATGTCTGACGCCCCGAAACGCCCCCGCCGCGCCGCCGGCCCGCCGCCCAATGCGGCGCGGCTGCGTGAAGCGGCTCTGGCGCATCTGGCGCGCTTTGCGGCGACCGAGGCAGGGCTTAGGCGCGTCTTGGAACGCCGCATCGCCCGCTGGGCCCGCGCTGCCGAGGCTGAGGGCCAGTCGCGGGAGGCGATTGCCGCCAGCGCAGCCGCGCTAACGGCGGAGATTGCCGGCATTGCACAAAGCCTGGTGGCGGCCGGCGCGGTGAATGATGCCGCCTTTGCCGAAAGCCGCGCGCGTCGGCTTGCGCGTTCCGGCCATTCCCGCCGCGCCATCGCCGCGCACCTTGCCGCCAAAGGCATCGAGAGTGAGACCGCCACCGCTGCCCTGCCTGAGGGTGAGGAGGTGGAGCTTTTGGCCGCGCTGGCCTTTTGCCGCCGTCGCCGGATCGGGCCCTTTGCGCGCGTGGTCCCCGATGCATCGGCGCGGATGAAGGCGCTTGCCGCGCTGGCGCGTGGTGGCTTTGCCCAAGGTGTCGCACGTCGCGCCTTGGCGATGGAGCCCGATCAGGCCGAGGAAATGCTGCTGGCAGGTCGGCGCGCATGAGTGAGCAGACTGAGATCAAAGGGCCGGTGGTCTTCACCCGGCGCGGCGTGGCGCGTGGTGTCCGCACGGCCTTGCCCTTGGTGATTGGCACTTTTCCGTTTGGGTTAGTGGTGGGGGTGATTTCCGACCAGAAAGGGCTGTCCTGGCTGGAGACCGTGCTGATGGCTGCGCTGTTATTCGCGGGATCCT
>CAMCEP010000040.1 GCA_945873675.1 Asaia bogorensis | reverse complement strand
TGCTGGATATCGTGGCGCTTGCAACCGTGTGTGATGTCATGCCGCTCACGGGCTTCAATCGTGCTTTGGTCACGCAGGGCTTGAAGGTGCTGGGCAAGCGCGAGCGGATTGGCCTGGCGGCTTTGCTGGATGTCGCGGGGCAGAAGGATACGCCAAGCGCGCATACGCTGGGCTTCATGTTGGGTCCGCGCATCAATGCTTCTGGCCGTATTGCGGAAGCGGATTTGGGTCTGCGATTATTGCTCTCGGAAGATGCGATTGAAGCGCGCGCCATGGCGGAAAAACTGGATGAGGTGAATAAGCGCCGGCAGGAAGTGGAAGGCGATATGCTGGGCACGGCGATGGCGATGGCGGAAGCGCAGGTCAAGGCGGGCCATGCCGTGCTGCTGATTGCGGCAGAGGGTTGGCACCCCGGCGTGGTTGGTATTGTCGCAGGCCGCGTCAAGGAAAAATTCAATCGCCCCGCCTGTGTCGCGGGGATTACGGGAGGCATTGCCAAGGGCTCAGGCCGGTCTGTCACGGGCATTGATCTTGGCACTGCGATCATCGCCGCGCGAGAGATTGGCCTGCTTGAGACCGGCGGCGGGCATCCGATGGCGGCAGGATTTTCCTATAATGTTGCGAAGGGTGAGGCCTTCCACGCCTTCCTGGAAGAACGGCTTGCCCATGCCGCGCGGCTGCCAAGTGCGGCGGATTTATTGGTGGAAGGTGCGCTGACGGTCGTCGCCGCCACCACGGCCTTGGCCAAGGATATCACGCGCCTGGCGCCCTTTGGCGCCGGCAATGAAGAACCCATCTTCGCCCTGTCGCGCGCACGTGTGGTGAAAGCGGATCGCATCGGCAAGGAAGGCGCGACCATCCGCGCCTTTGTGGAAGGCGAAGGCGGCGGGCGGCTGAAAACAATCTGCTTCCGCGCCAAGGATGGACCATTGGCCGAGGCTTTGCTCTCACCCGATCGCACGCCCTTGCATTTATGCGGGCATTTGCGCGCGGAAGCCTGGAATGGCGATGTGAGCGTCGGGTTTCAGATTGTGGATGCCGCGCGGGTCTAACGCGGCGTGTGTCAGTGCTGCGGCCAGGAAATCGGCGGCAGCTGCGTCAGCGGAATTTGCGCCGCGCTGACCACGCCATTTTGCAACGCGATCGGAATTTCCGCGACTGGCGGGCCGCCATTTTGTGGGCGGCGCGTCAGCATCCCCACGGCGAATTTCGTACCATCCAAAGAGCGCCGCTGAATAAGCCCGGACCGCGCGAGTGAATCCAACGCCGCATTTGGATTGGTCACTGATAGCGTGCCCGCGAGCGCCGGCTGCAGCGCAGGATCAAGCCGCGCGGAGAGCCTAAGCCCTGCATCCAAATCCCCCCAGATTAGGCGCAATTGGCGCACATCCAGCTTACCATCGGAAGCGCGCCAGGCATCCAATTGCTCACGTAGGCTCGGCAGCGGCAGCACGCTGCCATAAAGCGCGCCATCGAAATCAAGCCGGGCAAGCCTGGGGCCGAAGCCAGCCAGTGCTGGTGTGCGAAGCCAAGCCTGGGGCAGCGCAGCATCTTCGGCAGCGAATTGAAGCGTCAGCGCCGCTTCGGCCGAGCGCGTCCAATTTGCATCACCACCCAGTCGGCGAATCATCAGCACGCCATCCGGGGTTTGCGCGACCATGCCTTGCAGCAGCGTATTGGCCCGACGCGGCGGCTGGCCCGCTTCCAGCGGCAGCAGTGCGACAAAGCTTTCCGCAGTGAAAGGAATACGCGTGGCGCCAAGCCTAAGCGCCTGCTGGCCCGTTGCTTCCAGCCGGAGCGCATCCGGCAGGGGCAGGGGGGTTGCCAGTGTCAGCGCCTGAACATCCCAGCCCATACCCTGGCCTGAGGTCTCATCGCCCGGGCTTTCGATGGACAAGCGCGGGATCATGAGCCGCGCGGCAAAGGGCCAGCCGCTACGTTCAGGGATATCGTGGTTGATGCTCCAGCCCTGGGCGCGGTGTTTGATGACCCAATCGCTAAAACCCTCAGCAAGCGCCCCCGTGCTCCAGCGCCAAAGCAAGCTTTGGCCAGCCACTAACGCGGCCAGAAGAATCAGCACGCCAAACAGGATACGCCCAAGGATTGGCGTGCGGGTGGAAGGGGCTCGCTTGGCGTTCATGCTGGTGCCCGATATAGCGGGGTTTGAATGCGCCCGCCATGACAACCGATATCGCATCCCTGCTGGCCCCGGATGGGGATTTCTACGTCTTTGCCTATGGGTCGCTGATCTGGCGGCCGGGCTTTGACCATGCTGCGCGTCATCCGGCGCTGCTGCGCGGCTTTCATCGGCGCTTTTGCCTCTGGAGCCACCGTTACCGCGGCACGCCGGAACGCCCGGGGCTGGTTTTGGGCTTGGATCGTGGCGGCGCCTGCCGGGGGGCCGTGTTTCGCGTGCCGGGGCGCGCGGCGGCGGAAACCCTTGCTTATCTGGATGCGCGCGAATTGCCGGATGGCGGAGAGGTTGTCTATCGCCGCCAGCTTTTGCCGCTGACGTTATTGGATCATGGGCGGCGCGTGCCCGCGATTGCTTATGTCGCGAACCGGGCGTGCCGGCTTTATTGTGGCAAGCAACCCGCTGAGGTTTTGGCCCGCGCCATTGATACGGGCCATGGGCAGATGGGATCGAACCGGGACTATTTGTTCAATACGCTGGATCATTTGGGCGAGATGGGTGTGCGTGACCGCGGGCTTGAAGCCATTGCGGCGCTGATCAGGCGGTGATGCTGCCTATGGCGTGATCGCCAGAAATAGATCAGGCTCCCACCGGATTAGGGAAGGACAGGATCATGGCCCTGAAACGCATGGTGCTTGAAATTGGCATGGGCACCGATATTCGCGGCGCTGATTACACCAAGGCTGCGGTACGCGCGCTTCGCGATGCGCTTTGGCATAATTCACTCACCATCGGTGTAGCCGTTGGCCAGGATGTGGATGCCATGCAGGTTGAAGTGCTGATCGGCGTGCCCAAGCCCGATTTGGTGGATAAGGACCAAGTGCTGGCCATTCTGCCGCATGGCAGCGGCACCGTGACGCTGGTGGAAGGCGGCCTTGAAATCCCGAATGATGCTGGCACCAATAGCACCGTGATTGCCAATTGCTGCGCCATTGTGCGCCTGGATGTGTGAAGGAGACCGACAATGGCCTTGAAGCGCATCATCCTGGAAATGGGCAGCGGCAATGATCTGCATGGCGGGGATTACACCAAGGCCGCTTTGCGCGCGGTGCAGGATGCCTTGCACCATTCGTCGCTCGCGTTCATCCGCACGCTTGGGCTTGATATCAAGACCATGCAGGTGGAAGTGACCATCGGCGTGCAGCAGCCAGATAAGGTAGATATCGAAGCCGTGCGCAAATCCCTGCCTTACGGCGTGGTCACGGCACGCGCGGTGAAGGGTGGCTTGGATGTTCCGGAAGAAGGTGCGCATGACAAGGCGGTGATTGCCTCGGCCGCCATTGCGGTGCGTTTCGATTTGCCCTGAGGCAGCCTACAACACATGCGGCAGGATAAGATGGAAAACGCCAAAAAATCGCCCCTCGGCATTTACAATGAGCATTTGCAGCGGGGCGAACTTGCCTATCAATTCAGCCCAAGTGTCGGCAAGGCTGTGTTCTATCCGCGCATCATCTGCCCCTATACGGGCAGCGAGGATCTGGAATGGCGAATCTCTAAGGGGCTTGGCACGGTGCATGCGACCACTGTTGTGCATCCCGCGCAGGGCGATGCTTACAATGTCTGCCTGGTGGATATGGATGAGGGTTATCGGCTGATGAGCCGGGTTGAGGATATTGACCCGATGGCGGTGAAAATCGGCATGCGCGTGAAGTTCCGAACGCATCACGAGGGCGATGATGAAGCGCCCATTCCCGTCTTCACTGCGCAGGGGGGCTAAGGCGATGGCCAGCATGAAGCGCGGCAGTGTTGCCATTGTGGGCGCGGCGGAATCGGATATCGGCAGTGTTGCCGCCGATATGTCGGTGATTGATCTGATGGCGCAGGGCACGGTGCGGGCGCTGGCCGATGCGGGCCTCACGCTTGCTGATGTGGATGGGCTTTTTTGTGCCACCACCCAGGCGCGGACATCCGCCATGTCGCTCGCGGAATATCTGAAAAAGCCGGATGCTTATGTGGATTCCACCATTGTTGGTGGGTCGTCCTTTGAAATCCATGTGGCGCATGCGCAAGCCGCGATTGAAGCGGGGCTTTGTTCGGTGGCGGTTGTGGCTTACGGCAGCACGCAACGCTCAGCGGGGCGGAAGAATGCCTCGCCCCGCGAATTCAACCCTTACGAGACGCCCTTCAAACCCTTCATGCCTTCTACCGCCTATGCCATGGCGGCAAATCGCCACATGCATGAATACGGCACCACGCGCGAACAATTGGCGGAAGTGGCGGTGGCAGCGCGGCGCTGGGCCCAGCTCAATCCCGTGGCCTTCGATCAAAGGCCGCTTGATATCGCGGGTGTGCTTGGGGCGAAGATGGTGTCTTATCCCTTCACCGTGCGCGATTGCTGCCTGGTGACGGATGGCGGGGGCGCGATTGTGCTGACATCCGCCGCGCGGGCAAAGGCGCTGAAGAAGCCGCCGGTCTATGTGCTCGGCACTGGGACCAGCATCACCCATGCCAGCATTTCCAATATGCCGGATTTGACACGCACGGGGGCGATTGCGTCCGGCGCGCGGGCCTATCAGGCGGCGGGGCTCGGGCCGCAGGATATGGATATGGCGGAGCTATATGATGCGTTTACCATCAACACCATTCTGTTCCTGGAAGATCTGGGCTTTTGCAAAAAAGGCGAAGGCGGCGGCTTTGTCGCCAATGGTCGCATCGCGCCGGGCGGTGCCTTCCCGGTGAATACCAATGGCGGGGGTTTGTCATACTGCCATCCGGGTATGTACGGGCTTTACCTGCTGATCGAAGCCGTGCGGCAAATCCGCGGCGAGTGTGGTGCGCGGCAAGTGCAAAAGCACGATACCGCCATTGTGCATGGCAATGGGGGCGTGCTGTCGGCGCAGAGCACTGTGATTTTGGGCGGCGCGGGGGTGGTTTAGGGGGCAGCCGCCCCTCGCGCTTTCCCGCCGCACCCTTTATGTCTCCCGCCATGGAGTACATCTCAACACGCGGGCAGGCGCCGGCCCGGGATTTTGAAGGCGTATTGCTGGCGGGGCTGGCTGAGGATGGCGGGCTTTTCGTGCCGCGCCATTGGCCGGAGCTTTCGCCTGCCGAATGGCGAGCCATGCGCGGGCTCACCTATCCGGAATTGGCCGCGCGCATCATCGGGCTATTCGCGGGGCCTGGCCTGCCGCTCGAAAAGCTGTGCCAGGAAGCCTATGCCGGCTTTGGCCACCCCGCCATTGTGCCGATGGTGCAGCTTGATCAGCGCAGTTTTGCGCTGGAACTCTTTCATGGCCCAACGCTCGCCTTCAAGGATATGGCGCTGCAATTGCTGGGGCCGCTTTTCGATCATGTGCTGACCAAGCGTGGGGAGCGGGTGACTATTGTTGGTGCGACCTCAGGCGACACAGGTTCCGCCGCCATTGAAGCCTGCCGGGATCGCGCGGCGGTTGATATCGTCATTCTGCACCCCGAAGGCCGCACGAGCGAAGTGCAGCGCCGGCAAATGACCAGCGTGCTGGCGCCCAATGTCAGCAATATCGCCATCAAGGGCGATTTCGATGCCTGCCAGGATTTGGTCAAGGCCATGTTCAATGACGCGCCCTTCCGTCAGGAAATGCGGCTTTCGGCGGTGAATTCGATCAATTGGGCGCGGATTGCGGCGCAAATCCCCTATTATGTCGCAGCCGCCCTGGCGCTTGGCGCGCCGGATCGGCCCGTGGCGTTCAGCGTGCCCACCGGCAATTTCGGCAATGTGCTGGCCGCTTGGGCCGCGATGCGCATGGGCCTGCCGATCGCGAAGCTGATTGTGGGGTCGAATCGCAATGATATTCTGGCCCGCTTCCTCGCGGCCAATGACATGACAGCGCGGCCGGTCGAACCATCCCTGTCACCTTCCATGGATATTCAGGTTTCCTCCAATTTCGAACGCCTGTTGTTCGAATTGCAGGGCCGCGATGGCGCCATCACGGCGGAAGCCATGCGCCGCTTCCGCGCCGAAGGGCGGATGCCCATCGCGGATGCGGCGTGGCGGGAAGCCACCAAGCTTTTCGCCGGCTTCACCCTGGATGATGCCGGGACACTCGCCGAAATCCGGCATTTGCATCAGGCGGCGGGGTATTTGGCAGACCCCCACACCGCGGTTGGCACTGCGGCCGCACGCGCCTTGGCGCCGGAAGACCGCTCAATCCCAGTAGTGGTGGCCGCCACCGCGCATCCGGCGAAATTTCCGGATGCGGTTGAACGCGCCACGGGGCTTCGCCCCCCTCTGCCCGCGCGGCTTGCCGACCTATATGATCGGGAAGAACGCTTTTCCGTCCTGGCCGATGACCTCGGCGCGGTGGAAGCCGCAGTTCGTGCCCATGCCCGTCGCAATGCAGCTTGAAAAGATAAACGCACCCATGACCGAAGCCGTCCGCGTTACCCGCCTTGCCAATGGCCTGACCGTTGTTTCCGAAAATATGCCGCGCGTGGAAACCGTTTCCTTCGGCGCCTATGTTTCGGTCGGCACGCGGCATGAAACGCCGGAAGACAATGGCGTGTCGCATTTCCTGGAACACATGGCCTTCAAGGGCACGGCGCGGCGCGATGCGGCAGCGATTGCGCGGGAGATTGAGAATGTCGGCGGGCATTTGAATGCCTATACCGCCCGCGAACAAACCGCTTATTACGCCAAGGTGCTGAAGGAAGACACCGCACTCGCCGTTGATATCATCGGCGATATCCTGACGCATTCAACCTTTGAGCCTGAGGAAGTGGAACGCGAACGCGGCGTGATTTTGCAGGAAATTGGGCAGGCGAATGATACGCCGGATGATATCGTGTTCGACCATTTCCAAACCACGGCCTTTCCGGATCAGCCCATGGGAAGGCCAGTGCTAGGCACGGAGGCGTCAATCAAAGCCATGACGCGCGACGCGCTCAGGGGCTATATGGGCCGCAATTACGGGCCTTCTTCCATGGTGGTCGCCGGCGCTGGCGCGCTGGATCATGACACGCTGCTTGACCTGGTCGGCAAGCATTTCGCTGATCTGCCCAAGGTGGATATCGCAACCCCGGAAGCGGCACGCTATGCCGGCGGCGAATTCCGCGAAACACGCGAATTGGACCAGGTGCATATCGTGCTGGGTTTTCCTTCCGTCCCCTATCTGGACCCGATGCATTGGCCGACGCAGGTTCTGGGTACGCTTTTGGGTGGTGGCATGTCGTCGCGCCTGTTTCAGGAAATCCGTGAAAAGCGCGGCTTGGTTTATTCCATCTATGCCTTTGCCTCGCCCTTCCGGGATGGCGGGTTGTTCCAGATCTATGCCGGCACGGGTGAGAAGGAAGCGGCGGAATTGATGCCCGTGACGCTTGAGGAATTGATCAAGGTGCAGCGCGACGTGACCGAGGATGAATTGGCCCGCGCCAAGGCGCAGCTGCGCGCTTCCTTGCTGATGTCCTTGGAATCCACCGGCAGCCGCTGCGAACAGCTTGCCCGGCAATTGCAGGTGCATGGCCGCGTGATCCCGATTGAGGAAACCAAGCAGCGCATCGCCTCGGTGACGGTTGAACAAGTGCAGCAGGCGGCTGCCCGCGCCTTCCGCCAGCGCCCGACCTTGGCAGTGATGGGGCCATCCGGGCAGGTGCCCTCGGTTGCCGCGATTATGGAGAAGCTCGCGGCATGAACCGGCTGGATGCGCTTGCTGATCTGATCAAGGCCGCGCGCGCGGCGGGAGCGGATGCGGCGGATGCGTTGCTGGTTTCCTCAACCTCGCTTTCCGTGGATCGGCGCCTGGGGGCGATTGAAAAGCTGGAACGGTCCGAAAGTCTCGATCTTGGCTTGCGGGTATTCATCGGCAAGCGCCAGGCGATTGTCGCTTCCACGGAACCGGACCCAAGAGGCTTTGCCGCTTTGGCGGAACGTGCGGTGGCGATGGCACGCGTGGTGCCGGAAGACCCCTTTGCCGGCCTGCCGGAAGCCGTTGCCATTCCCGCCCGCGCGCTGGATTTGGAAGACCCGACTGAACCCACTGCCGAGGCCCTTTTGGCCCGCGCCGCGCTGGCGGAAGAAGCGGCGCTAGCGGTGAAGGGCATCACCAATAGTGAAGGCGCCGGCGCCGGCTGGGGCCGGACCGAGATTGCCCTGGTTTCGTCCAATGGTTTCGCCGGGCAATATGCGCGCACATCGCATGGCATTTCCGCGACCGCTGTCGCCGGTGAGGGCACGGGGATGGAGCGGGATTATGATTATTGGCAATCGGTTTATCTGGCCGATTTGCCTGACCCCGCCTTGGTTGGGCGCGTGGCGGCGGAAAAGGCAGTGCGTCGGTTGAACCCGGTGCGCGCCAAAACCGCGCGCATTCCGGTGGTGCTGGACCCGCGCGTTTCTGGTTCCATCCTTGGGCATTTGCTGGGCGCCATCAATGGTGCGGCAGTGGCGCGCGGCACGTCCTTCCTTAAAGATTCCATGGGCCAGCAAATCCTGCCCAAGGGTCTGACGGTGCATGATGACCCGACGCGCAAGCGCGGCCTGCGTTCCCGCCCCTTTGATGGGGAAGGCATGCCGGGTGAGGCCCGCGCCATTGTGCAGGATGGCGTGCTGACAAGCTGGATCATGGATTGGCGCAGCGCCCGGCAATTGGGCTTGGCTTCCACCGGCCATGCCAGCCGTGGCACGGGCGGCCCGCCCGGCCCGGCGCAAAGCAATCTTTGGCTTTCCCCTGGTAAGCTCAGCCCCGAGGCGTTGATGGCTGATATCAAGGAAGGGCTCTATGTCACGGAATTGATCGGCATGGGCGTCAATGGCGTGACGGGTGACTATAGCCGTGGCGCGGCGGGCTTCATGATCCGGGATGGGGTGCTGGCGGAAGCGGTGAGTGAGATCACGGTTGCTGGCAATCTGAAGCAGATCTTTCTGAACCTGACCGCCGCGAATGATCTGGTCTTCCGGCGCGGGACAGATTGCCCGACCCTTCGGGTTGAGGGGCTGACCCTGGCGGGGGCGTGAGCCGCCATTGAAAGCTTGCGTCCCGGCAGGCGCTTGGGTTACCCAAATCTGTAAGAAAGGCGCCCCGATGGATCGTCCCTTGGTCGAAACCCCCATTGCTGAATTGATGGCCGCGGCGCGGCAGCTCCGCCGTGCCTCGGTGCTGGTGGTGGGCGATGCCATGCTGGACCGCTATGTTTATGGCCGGGCGCAGCGCATCAGCCCGGAAGCGCCGGTGCCGGTGCTGACGGTGGAACGCGAAATCGCCATGCCGGGCGGTGCCGGCAATGTGGTGCGCAACCTGACGGCGCTTGGCGCGGCGGTGGCCTTTGTTTCCGTGGTGGGCGATGACCAGGCCGGCAGTGACCTGACCGGGTTGATCGGCGGGCAGCCGGGAGTTGAGCCCTGGTTGCTGGTGCAAACCGGGCGCGCCACCACGACGAAGACGCGCTTTCTGGCCAATGGCCAGCACATGCTGCGCGCGGATCACGAAGAAGTGGCACCCATCCAGCAGCGCCTTGCTGATCGGCTGGTGCGGATTGCCGGCGATGCGGCCGCCGCCACCACGGTGATGGTGCTGTCCGATTACGGCAAGGGTGTGCTGGTGGGCGATACAGCCGCGCGGCTGATTCAGGCGGCGCGGGCAGCGGGCCGGCGCGTGGTGGTGGACCCCAAGGGGCGCGATTACAGCCGCTATGCTGGGGCTGATTTGGTGACGCCGAACCGGGTGGAACTCGCGGAAGCGACCGGCATGCCGGTGGATACGGAAGAAAACATCGTCGCCGCCTTGCGTGCGCTGCGCGACGCGCATGGCTTTGGCGCCGTGCTGGTGACACGCAGCGAAGACGGCATGACACTTTTGGAAGGCGACAAGCTGCATCATTTCCCGGCGGAAGCCGCCGAAGTGCAGGATGTCTCTGGCGCGGGGGATACGGTTGTCGCCACCATCGCTGCCGGGCTAGGCGCCAAGCTGCCGCTGGCTGTTGCCGTGCGGCTGGCCAATATCGCCGCGGGCATTGCGGTGGGTAAGGTTGGCACCGCGGTGACGCGGGAAGAGGAAATCCTGGAAGCACTTGGCCCGGAACGCGGGGCGCTGCGTAAGGTGATGTCGCGCTCGGCCGCCTTGGAACAGGTGGAACGCTGGCGCCGGCGCGGCTGGCGGGTTGGCTTCACCAATGGCTGCTTTGATCTTCTGCACCCCGGTCACGTGCATTTGTTGGAACAGTCGCGGTCCTGGTGCGACCGGCTGGTGGTGGGGCTGAACAGCGATGACAGCGTGAAGCGCCTGAAAGGTCCGGCGCGGCCCATTCAGAATGAAGCGGCGCGCGCGGCCGTGTTGGCATCACTCGCCACCGTGGATTGCGTCACGGTTTTCGATGAAGAAACGCCGCTGGAATTGATCCGGCTGTTTCAGCCCGAAGTGCTGGTGAAGGGCGCCGATTACACGGTGGAAACCGTGGTGGGGGCCGAGATTGTGCAGGGCTATGGCGGGCAGGTGAAGCTTGCTGAATTGCTGCCGGGCAATAGCACTACCGCGACGGTTGCGCGGATGAAGGGCTGAGCATTTTCAAGCCAAGTGGCGACACTTGGCGGCTCGGAAAATGCGATCGTAAAACCGAGCATTTTCAAGCCAAGTGGCTTCACTTGGCGGCTCGGAAAATGCGATCAAAAACGTCCCTCTACTCCAGCTTGAGCGCGGCATTCACTTCCCGCGCTGAATCCGGGTCTTGCAGGGCGGCCAGGCGGCCGGCGGCCAGCACGGCGAAGCGGTGCAATAACGCGCGGCGGCGCGGCGGTGAAAGCCGCATCAGCGGTGCGTCGCGGATAACGGCCACTTCCAGCCTATCCGTCACCAGCAGCCCGACATCTTCCGGGATGATTTCCCGTGGGAAATCCATGTCCACGGCAAAATAGAGCTGGTCGCACCAATCCCGATAATCCTGCCATTTCTCGTCCGAGCGGAAATCCTCGGCGGTGGATTTCACTTCAATGGCGATGAAGCTGCCATTATCGGTCAGCGCGATGATATCGGGCCGCCGGCTATCCGGCAGCGGCATTTGCGCCACCGGCGCCCAGCCGGCCAGCGCGCAGTGGCGCATGGCGGCGCGCACGATGCGATTTGCCCGAAGGGCGGCGGTGATCTTGTCCATGGGGGAAGCTTTCCGTCCCGGCGCGGGCTGCGTCAAGGGAAAAGGCCCCTTCCGGCCAGGGGGCTGGAAAACTCCCAAAGCCCTGCTGGCGCAAAGCGCAACTCTGAATTAAAGACGCCCCTCGCCCTATATAGAGGGGCTGGCCAGGGGTATTGACCCCGGCGGAGCATTGAAGAGCGAAAGATATGGGACTGCCCGAAGCGCAAGGCCTTTACGATCCCCGGAACGAGCATGACGCCTGCGGCGTTGGCTTCATTGCGGATATCAAGGGCCGAAAGTCGAATGATATCATCCGCCAAGGCCTGCAAATCCTGGTCAATCTGGACCATCGCGGCGCGGTGGGCGCTGACCCGCTGATGGGGGATGGCGCGGGCTGCCTGATCCAGATGCCCGACAAGCTGCTCCGCCACTGGGCCGAAGGCCAGGGCAAGACCCTGCCGGCGCCTGGCCGCTATGCGGTGGCCATGTGCTTCCTGCCGCAGGATGAGGCTTCCCGCGCGGTCGCGATCCAAAGCATTGAGGGCTATGTGACTGCCGAACGGCAGACCCTGGTCGGCTGGCGCGAAGTCCCGACCACTTTGGATGGCCTCGGCAAGGCCGTGATTGCCAGCATGCCGGTGATCCGCCAGGCGATCATTGCCGCCAGCGACAGCATCAAGGATCAGGACGCGTTTGAGCGTAAGATCCTGACGATCCGCAAGCAGGCGCTGAACAAGTTCCGCGAATTGGCCAGCGCCAAGGGGCTGCCGGCGAGCGCTGATTTGTATATGCCGTCCTTCTCCACGCGCACGGTGGTCTATAAGGGGTTGCTGCTCGCGGGGCAGGTTGGCAGCTTCTATGATGATCTGCGCAACCCGCTGACGGAAAGCGCGCTTGCCTTGGTGCATCAGCGCTTTTCGACCAATACCTTCCCGTCCTGGAAGTTGGCGCACCCTTATCGCTTCCTTGCGCATAATGGCGAAATCAATACGGTGCGCGGCAATGTGAATTGGATGTATGCGCGGCGCGGGTCCATGTCTTCGCCGTTGCTCGGGCCGGATTTGGACAAGATGTGGCCGCTGATACCGCATGGCCAATCGGATACCGCCTGCATTGATAACGCCTTGGAAATCCTGGTGGCGGGTGGTTATTCGCTTTCGCATGCCATGATGATGCTGATCCCGGAAGCCTGGGCGGGTAATCCGCTGATGGATGCGGATCGGCGCGCTTTCTACGAATACCACGCCGCGCTGATGGAACCCTGGGATGGGCCGGCCGCCATTGCCTTCACTGACGGCCGCCAGATTGGCGCCACCTTGGACCGCAACGGCCTGCGCCCCGCGCGCTACATCATCACCAATGATGACAAGGTTGTCTTGGCATCCGAAGTGGGCGTGCTGCCTATCCCCGAGGAAAGCATCCGCCACAAATGGCGCCTTCAGCCAGGCCGGATGCTGCTGATTGATTTGGATGCAGGGCGCATCATTGATGATGCCGAAATCAAGCAGAAGCTTGCCAGCGAACACCCCTATGCTGAATGGCTGAAGAACACGCAGTTCAAGCTGGAAGAACTGCCCGGTGTGCCGGCGGAAATGCCGATGGAGCGCACACAGGATACCAAGGGATTGCTGCGCGATCAGCAGGCTTTCGGCTATACGCAGGAAGATCTCAATTTCTTCCTGGAACCGATGGGCCGTGACGGGGATGACCCGATAGGTTCCATGGGGACCGATACGCCGCTTGCGGTGCTGTCCAATAAATCCAAGCTGCTGTTCCATTACTTCAAGCAGAATTTCGCGCAGGTCACCAATCCGCCGATTGATCCGATCCGCGAGGAATTGGTTATGTCGCTCGTGTCCATGATCGGGCCGCGGCCCAATCTGCTCGGGCGGCAGGCTGGCCATCATTACCGTCTGGAAGTGGCGCAACCGATCCTGACCAATGAGGATCTGGCGAAGATCAGGGGCATCAAGGCGCTGGCGGGCGATGCCTTCCGCACCCAGACGCTGGACGCCACCTGGCCCGCCAAGGATGGCGCCGATGGGCTGGCGCCGGCGCTGGAAAAATTGTGCTCGGCCGCCACGGAAGCGGTGCTGGCGGGCCATAACATTCTGGTGCTGTCGGACCGCGCGGTATCGGCTGATCGCATTGCTATTCCGTCGTTGCTCGCGACTGCGGCAGTGCATCATCATCTGATCCGCCAGGGCTTGCGGACTTCCACCGGGCTTGTGGTGGAAACTGGTGAAGCGCGGCAGGTGCATCATTTCTGCGTGCTGGCCGGTTATGGCGCGGAAGCGGTGAACCCGTATCTTGCCTTTGAAACGCTGGAACAAATCCGCCAACGCGTGGATATGAAGCTGAAGCCTTATGAGGTGCAGAAGAACTTCATCAAGGCGATTGGCAAGGGCGTGATGAAGGTGATGTCCAAGATGGGCATCAGCACCTATCAATCCTATTGCGGCGCGCAAATCTTCGATGCGGTTGGGCTTTCCACAAGCTTCATCGAAAAATACTTCACAGGTACTGCGACCACGATTGAAGGGGTTGGCATTGCCGAAATTGCGGCAGAAGCCGTGCAGCGCCATCAGGCGGCCTTTGGCGACAACCCGATCTATCGTGATTTGTTGGATGTGGGCGGTGATTACGCGCTGCGGCTGCGTGGTGAGGATCACGCCTGGACGTCCGAGAGCGTTTCCAACCTGCAACACGCCGTGCGCGGCAATTCAGCGGATCGCTACAAGGATTTCGCCAAGACCATCAACGATCAAAGCCGTCGTCTGCTGACGATCCGCGGGTTGTTGGAATTCAAACTCGCTGAACAGCCGATCCCGCTTGAGGAAGTTGAACCGGCGCATGAGATCGTGAAGCGCTTCGCGACTGGTGCGATGAGCCTTGGTTCCATCAGCCGGGAAGCGCATACCACGCTTGCCATCGCCATGAACCGCATCGGCGGGCGTTCCAATACCGGCGAAGGCGGTGAGGAAGCGGATCGCTTCACGCCCATGCCGAATGGCGATTCCATGCGTTCCGCCATCAAGCAGGTGGCGTCCGGCCGCTTTGGCGTGACGGCGGAATATCTGGTCAATGCCGATGATATTCAGATCAAGATGGCGCAAGGGGCGAAGCCTGGTGAAGGCGGACAGCTTCCGGGCCATAAGGTGGATAAGAACATCGCGCGTGTGCGGCATTCCACGCCCGGCGTTGGGCTAATTTCGCCGCCGCCGCATCACGATATTTATTCGATCGAGGATTTGGCGCAGCTGATCCATGATCTGAAAAACGTGAACAAGCGCGCGCGGATTTCGGTGAAGCTCGTCTCAGAAGTGGGTGTCGGCACCGTCGCGGCCGGCGTTTCCAAGGCGCGGGCCGATCACGTGACGATTTCGGGCTATGAGGGCGGCACGGGCGCTTCGCCGCTGACATCGCTGACGCATGCGGGTTCGCCCTGGGAGATTGGGCTGGCTGAAACGCAGCAAACACTCGTGCTGAATGGGCTGCG
>CAMCEP010000039.1 GCA_945873675.1 Asaia bogorensis | reverse complement strand
CGCGCCCTGGGTTTTTTGCTGATCTGCTGAGCAAGGTCAGCCAGGATGATGCGCCCGCGCGGCTTTGGGCCGAATATGGCGCCGATGCCGCGCGCTTCCCGGGCGGCCAGGCGGAAGTTGAAGCGGGGCTTCAGGAATTCCGCGCCGCTTTGCTTGCTGTTCTTTCGGCACGCGATACGACGCCCGCAAAAATCGCCGCCGCACTCGCGCCGCTTGCGCTGCCCACAGGCACCTTGCCTAGCGTGGAACAGGTAAACAGCCTGATCGATGAAGTCGGCAAGGCCGGCCAGGACCAGCCCGAAGCCCGCGCTGCCTTTGAAGCGCTGGTCATGCTCACGGGGCATTTGCGGGATAGAAAGCTTGACCCGGTAAAGCTGATGGCGGAGGTGACGCCATGATCCGCCTGATCGCCATGATGTTTTTCGCGCTTGCGGCCTGTAGCGTCCTTGATGCGCCGGTGGCGCAGCTTGAACGCTGGCAGAAGCAGCGCGCGGCGGGGGCCATGGCGGCCATTGCCGATGAACCGGTGGTGCCTGATTGCGCGCTCGGACGGGGTGAGCCCTGCCAGCGCCTGCATCTGATACGCGCCGAAGCCTGCCTTGCGGTGGCCTTTGCGGATCGCGGCCCAGATGCCGCCTGCCCTGGCGCCAGCGCACGCGAAGCGGGCTTGCTGGCCTGCGCCGCCGGCGCTGCCCAGGCGGCGGAACAGGCTGCGGGCGAAGTACTGCTGTCTGCACGAAAGCTGCGTACGCAAGCGCGGCTTTGCGCCATTGAAAACCTACCCCCCGCCATGGCCGCCCCGGCTGCGCGAGAATTGGTGCTTGAAGCGGCGCCGCTCAGTGACGCTGAAGGCGCCTTGCTGCGCGGCCGCGCTCTGCTTTCCGCCGCGCGGCCTTCTGCGGGGCCTGAGGCTGCGCGCTGCGCCGCCGTGCGGGATGCGCGGGCTGAAGCGCGACGCGGGCTGCAGTTGAACCCAGCTGATCCAGCGCTGAAGCGCCTGGCCGATGATGCCGGGCTGCGTGCCGCGCGCATCACCGATTGTCGTATTTGAAATAAGGAGGATTTGTCATGGCTCTCGCCCGGGAACTCAGCCTCCGCCTGCCGCTGCAACGTGGTGATGATGTGCGCGCCGTGCAGCAGGCGTTGATCCGCGCCGGCATGCTCGCAGGCAGCGCCGACGGTATTTTCGGCCCTGCCACGCATCGCGCCGTGCTGGATTTCCAGCGCCGCATGCAGGCGCGCCATCCGGGTTTTGCCGCTGATGGCATTATTGGCCGGCAAAGCTGGAGCGCGCTTTTCCCCGAAGCTGCGCCGCATCCACTCACGGGTGCGGCGGCAACGCCCGAAGCCGGGCTTGGCGCTGCTGCCGATTGGCGCGCCGTGCTGCGCCCTTATGTGCAGCGCCTGATGGCCGGCAGCGCGCCGCCGGTGGGGCAGGGGGGGCGGCGCTGGCGCCTTAGCCCCGAAGGGCTTCGCTTGGAGGGGTTTGTCGCACCGCCGCGCAGCCAAGGCAGACCCGAGACCGCTACGCGCTGCTGGCGCGATTTTCGCGCGGCGTTTGAAACCTGCGCCGCAGCTTACGGCGTGCCGGTGGAATTGCTGATCGCAACCGCCTGCACAGAATCCGGCGGGCGGGCAGGGGCTATCCGTGAAGAACCTGGCTTCATCAGTGATGCGGCCACACCGCATCGTGTCTCGCCTGGCTTGATGCAGACGCTTATTTCAACGGCGCACGAAGTGCTGTGTGATGGCAGTATTGATCGCGCGCGCTTGCTGGACCCCGCAACTTCCATCCGCGCGGGGGCGGCGATGATCCGCGCCCAGGCAGTCCGGCGCAAAATGCCAACGCATTTCGACCCGCCCTTGGTGGCAATTGCCTATAATGCCGGATCGCTCCGCGCGCGGGCCGATGGCGCGGCCGATCCTTGGGGCATGGTGCAGACCATGCGGGGCGGGCATGCGCATGCCGATGCCTTCATTGCGTTCTTCAATGATTGTTTCGCGGTTTTCGCAGATGGCGATGCGCCAGTGCCGTTGACGCCAAGCTTTTGGGCGCTGCTTAAGGATTAGATTTTTTCGTCGGCCAAGCGAGTACCAGCCCACCTGCCGCGATCAACAAACACCCCGCCAGCGCCCAAAGCCCTGGCCAGCGGCCAAACATCGCTGCATCCAAAGCCAGCGCGAAGGCGATGCGCGCATAATGCCAGGGGGCAAGGGCCGAAACCTCTGCCCGGCGCACCGCGCCGGCCAGAAAAAGCAGAGCTGCTGTCTGCAAGAAAGTATAGATCGCAATCAGGCCCCAGGTGATCAGATCGGGGCTACGCCATAGCACCAGCATGGCCGGCGCCAGCATCAAAACCCCGATCAGCGCACCTTGCGTTGTGATGTCCTCCGCACTCGCGACATCACGAATGCGCCGCGCCATCACCTGATAGGTGGCGTAGGACAGCGCTGAGGCGACGGGGATGGCAGCATACCAGGTGAAAAGCTCTCCGCCTGGGCGCACCACCACAAGCATGCCGGCAAAGCCGAGCAGCACAGCAATCCAGCGCCGCACGGTGACTTGTTCCTTCAGCCAAACCGCACCAAGCGCGGCGAGGATGACAGGCGCGGTGAAGCCAAGTGCTGCCGCTTCCGTGATTGGCACCAGCCAATAGCCAATCACGCCAAGCGTTGTTGAGAAAATCAGCATCACGCCCGTCATGCGCTGCGCCCAGGGCCGGGCGGGCAAAGCGATGCGCTTGATGGTCGCCGCGGGTGCGGGCTTCACCATGGTCAGCGCCAGCACGGAAGCCAGCACCAGGGCAGAGCGCAGAAAGGTGATTTCAAACGGGTGCAGGCTTTCCGCCAAAACCTTTGCCAAAGCGTAGCCAAGGGCATAGAGCGCCGTGCTCGCCAAAGTGAATAATACCGCAATGGCGTAAGGAGACATTTGTCAGCGCTGGTCCGGGTAATCGCGGCCGGGGCGGGCTTTATAGGTGGGCATGGACCAGCCGCGCAGGATGGCGGCGCCGCGAAGTGCGAAGCCGGCGAAGGCACCGATTGGGAGTGCGATATCGCGCGGCACATTGGCGTGAATCAGCGCGACAAAGGTGGCCGCGCCAAAAGCCGCCGCAGTTGCGTAGATTTCGCGTCGCAGGATCAGGGGCAGTTCGGCGCAGATGATATCGCGCAGGATGCCGCCGAAGGTTGCCGTGATGGTGCCCATCAGAATCGCGACCCAGGGTGGCGCGCCCCAGCGGAGTGCGGCCTCGGCGCCAAGTACGGCGAATAGGCCAAGCCCGACCGCATCAGCCCAAAGCAATGCCTCGAAGCGTCGTTCCACGAGATGCGCCGTGAAAAAAACCAGTAATGCGACGCCTGAGGCCAGCAGCACCATGCCTGGTGCTTCCAGCCAGAAGACAGGCGCGCCGAGGATAAGGTCTCGCACGGTGCCGCCACCAAACGCCGTGACGCTGGCGATAAGGATAAACCCCACCGGATCAAGCTGCTTGCGCGAAGCACTCAGCGCCCCCGAAGCCGCGACGACCGCGACAGCTATCCAGGCTGATAAGGCCACCCCTTCATCAAAGGTGCTCATGCTAAGTTTAGGGTTCCAAGGGCCTCGCGGCCCTTGGCGGGTGGGTTCGGGAGGGCAGAGCCCTTCCGTTTTTTGTGTTTTTCATTCAGCAGCAACGGCGCGTGCTTTCGTCGCTTTACTGCTCGCCCTAGCCCCGCCCGCGCAAAGCAGCGAAAGCCCAAGCAGTGCGGCCACCACCGGCAGCACCAGCCCCGGATAGCCCATATCAATCAGAAACCCGAGCGGCACGGGTGTAATGGCGCCGCCAAGCGGCAGGCCAGCGGAGACAAAGCCAAACACCTTGCCGATTTGCCCAGGCGGGCAGGCATCTTTCAGCATGACATCGCGCGGGGTGCGGGACGCCCCCATGGCGAGGCCAGCAAGCAGCCCAACTCCGGGAAGCGCTATTTCCGGCAGAGCGATCAAGCCCAGCACCAGGAACATCGCCATCGCGAAAAGGGTCAGGATGGTCATGAAGCCCATCACCCCGCCGCCTTTTGCGCGGTCCACGAACCAACCGCCGATCAACGTGCCGCCTGTCGCCCCCGCCATATAGCCCGTCAGCACCATGGACGCGGTGGCGATGGGCGTCGCCCAAAGCTTGCCCAATACCGTGATGACAAAAGCCTGAATGCCGGACCCGGCCGAGGCCGAGAGCAGGAAGAAGACAAAGAACAGCAGCATGGGCCGGGAAAGCAGCAATTCGCGCCCGGATTGCCCGGCCTCATCCGCCGCTTTGGGCTTGGCTTGGTCCTTCAGGACGCGGCTTTGCAGCAGAATCGCGCCCACCACCGGTACGCCCAGCAACCCAACCAGCAAAAGCGCTTCCCGCCAGCCCATCACCGTCATCAGCAGGGCAATAATGGGCGGCGCCAGGGCGAAGCCCAGATTGCCGGTGAAGGTATGCATGGCAAAGGCGCGGCCCATGCGGTCCTGCCGGATGCTGCCGGCGAGGATGGCGTAATCCGCCGGATGGATCACGCTATTACCAACGCCCGACAGGATCGCAAGCAACCAGAGCGCCCAAACCCCCGGCGCGAAGGCCATGGCAGAAATGGCAAGCGCCATGATCAGCGTGCCGCCCACCAGAAAGGGCCGGGCGCCGTAGCGGTCCACCGCGAAGCCGACCGGGGTTTGCAGCAGGGCCGTGGTGCCACTCATTAGTGCTACGGTCAGGCCCAATTCGGCATAGGAAACGCCGAATTCCTCTCGCCAGACCAAAAACAGTGGCGGCAGGCACAGCATGTAGAAATGGGATAGAAAATGCCCAGTGCCGATCAGGGCGATGATTCGGGCATCCTGGCCGGCCCCTGGGGCTTCGGAAGTGGCAGCGCTCATGAGCCCTGGGGCCCCTGTCAAATTAGTCTTTGAAATTGCGCCCGCATGGCGAATTCGTCAATCTTTTGGGGCCGATATGGAAAGTGTCTGCCTGATTTGACGCTATGGCACGCGACACCTAAAAAGGCAGGGAAGAAGTTCGCCGGCGCGGTCTCCGCGCGGAGTCGAATCGTTGGAGTTGGGTTGATGGCAAGGATAAAAGATGCTCGGGAAGCGGCCATGGTTGGTCGCCGTTCCGATGGCACGCTGACGCGCCGGCCTTTGTCGCCGCATTTGCAAGTCTATGACATGATGCAAATGACCAGCCTGCTGTCCATTTTGCACCGCATTTCAGGTGTGGCTTGGTGCGGCGGGCTGCTGCTGCTGTCCTGGTGGCTGATTGCCGCCGGCACAGGGCAAGCGGCCTTTGGCGCGGCGCAATGGTTTTTCGGATCCTTCCTGGGCTGGGTGGCGCTATTCGGGCTGACGGTTGCGGCCTGGTATCACACCTGCGCGGGCATCCGGCATTTGTTCTGGGATGCGGGCCGCGGCTTCGCCATGGAAGATGCCTATCGTTCTGGGCGCATGGTGGTGATCGGCACGGCGGTGCTGACCATTGTCACCTGGCTGCTGATTTTGGTCTGAGGAGGCATCATCATGGCTGAAGACAGCGCCTCTATCCGTTCGCTCCGCAGCCCGCTTGGGCGCGTGCGTGGCATGGGCTCCGCCAAGGGCGGCACCCACCATTGGTGGATGCAGCGCATCACCTCCATCGCGTTGCTGCCGCTTTCGATCTGGCTGATCTTCTCACTCGCGCGCCTGATGGGCGCCGATTATGGGGTGGTGCTGGAATGGATCGGCAATACCTTCAATGCGGTGTTGCTGTTGGCCTTCCTGACCGCGGCGTTTCACCACGCGGCGGCTGGTTTGCAAGTGGTAATCGAAGATTATGTGCGTGATGAGTTGAAGCGCTTCGCGGCGATTTGTGCGGTGAATGGTCTCGCCATTTTATTGTTGCTGGGCACGACGCTGAGCGTTTTGCGCATCGCGCTTTGAGTTTTGGTTGAGGAATAATGCGGGTCCGGGGCGTATTCCCCGCCGCTTGGCAGGATGAGATGAAGCAATGAATGCGATCAGCAAGCCTTCCAATGGCGCCTATCGGATTGTGGACCATACCTATGATGTGGTGGTGGTGGGCGCCGGCGGCGCCGGGTTGCGCGCCACTTTTGGCATGGGTGCGGCGGGGCTGAAGACCGCCTGCATCACCAAGGTCTTCCCGACGCGTAGTCACACGGTCGCAGCCCAAGGCGGCATTGGCGCCGCACTTGGCAATATGGGCGAAGATGATTGGCGCTGGCACATGTATGACACCGTGAAGGGGTCCGACTGGCTGGGTGACCAAGACGCTATCGAATATATGTGCCGCGAAGCCATCCCGGCCGTGATCGAACTTGAACATTACGGCGTGCCCTTCAGCCGCACCGAAGATGGCCGCATCTATCAGCGCCCCTTCGGCGGCCATATGCAGGATTACGGCAAGACCCCCGCGATGCGCGCCTGCGCCGCCGCTGACCGCACGGGCCATGCCATTCTGCATACGCTTTATCAGCAATCCTTGAAGCATGGCTGCGAGTTCTTTGTTGAATATATCGCGCTTGACCTGATCATGGATGATGAGGGCGTGTGCCGCGGTGTCACTGCCTGGTGCCTGGAAGATGGGTCCATCCATCGCTTCCGCGCGCAAAGCGTGGTGCTGGCGACCGGTGGCTATGGCCGCGCCTATTTCTCCTGCACTTCGGCTCATACTTGTACGGGTGATGGTGGCGGGATGGTGCTGCGCGCGGGGCTTCCCTTGCAGGATCAGGAATTCGTGCAATTCCACCCGACAGGGATTTACGGCGCGGGCTGCCTGATCACGGAAGGCGCGCGCGGTGAGGGCGGTTATCTGACCAATTCAGAAGGCGAGCGTTTCATGGAACGCTATGCGCCGACGGCCAAGGATTTGGCGAGCCGCGACGTGGTTTCTCGTGCCATGTCCATGGAAATCCGCGAAGGCCGTGGTGTGGGGCCTGAGCATGATCACATCCATCTGCATCTGGAACATCTGGGCGCGGCCATTCTGCATGAACGCCTGCCGGGTATTTCGGAAACCGCCAAGATTTTCTCGGGCGTGGATGTGACGAAGGAACCGATCCCCATCCTGCCGACCGTGCATTACAATATGGGCGGCATTCCCACGAATATTCACACCGAAGTGCTGAACCCGACCGCGAAGGACCAGGACCGCGTGGTGCAGGGCCTGATGGCAGTGGGCGAAGCGGCTTGCGTTTCCGTCCATGGCGCCAATCGCCTTGGCACGAATTCGCTTCTTGACCTGGTGGTGTTTGGCCGTGCGGCAGCGCATCGTGCGGCGGAGACCATCAAGCCCGGCGCGTCTCAGCCGCCGCTGCCACCGAAAGCGGGTGAGTCCAGCCTGGATCGCTTTGATCGCGTGCGCCACGCCAAGGGCGGCACCAATGTGGCCGAACTTCGCCTTGCCATGCAGCGCACCATGCAGACCCATGCGGCCGTGTTCCGTACGTCGGAACTGCTCAAGGAAGGGGTCGCGAAAATGGCCCAGGTTGCGGGCAGCTATGGCGATATCAAAATCGCCGATCGCAGTCTGATCTGGAACAGCGACCTGGTGGAAGCGCTGGAGCTTGATAATTTGATCGGCAATGCGCTGACCACCGTTGTCGGCGGTGAAGCGCGCAAGGAAAGCCGCGGTGCCCATGCGCATGAGGATTTCCCTGATCGCGACGATGATAATTGGATGAAGCACACGCTGGCTTGGGTGAATGACAAGCGCGAGGTCAAGCTTGATTATCGCGATGTGAAGATGCGCACTTTGACAAATGAAGTGCAGGTCTTCCCCCCCAAGGCGCGCGTGTATTAGGACACAACAAGATGGCCACTTTCACCCTGCCCAAGAATTCGACCATCAGCACCGGCAAAACGCATAAGGCGTCCGCCGGCGCGAAACAGGTCAAGAATTTCAAGATCTATCGCTGGGACCCGGATTCCGGCGAAAACCCGCGCAATGACACTTTCGAAATAGACCTTGATCAGTGCGGCCCGATGGTGCTGGACGCGCTGATCAAGATCAAGAATGAAGTGGACAGCACGCTCACCTTCCGGCGTTCCTGCCGTGAGGGGATTTGCGGCTCCTGCTCCATGAATATTGATGGGCTGAATACGCTTGCCTGCCTGAAGCCCATTGATGAAGTGAAGGGCGATGTGCGGATCAACCCGCTGCCGCATATGCCGGTGGTGAAGGATCTGGTGCCGGATCTGTCGCAGATTTACGCGCAGCTCCGCAGCGTGGAGCCCTGGCTGAAATCCGACACGCCCCCGCCACCCGATGCAGAGCGTCTGCAATCCAAGGAAGAACGCGCGAAGCTGGATGGGCTTTGGGAGTGTATTCTTTGCTTCTGCTGCTCAACGTCTTGCCCGTCCTATTGGTGGAATGGCGACCGCTATCTGGGGCCGGCGGTGTTGCTGCAAGCCTATCGCTGGATTGCGGATTCTCGTGATGAAGCAACCGGTGAGCGGTTGGATAATCTGGAAGACCCCTTCCGGCTTTATCGCTGCCACACCATCATGAATTGCACGCGCACCTGCCCCAAGGGCCTCAATCCCGCGCAGGCGATTGGTGAAATCAAGAAGCTGATGGTGGAACGCCAGGGCTGAATAGCCTTTTGTTCCGGGAAAGCCGCGCTGCCCCAGGGTAGCGCGGCTTTTTCTTATTTGGGCCTCTGGCCATCCGCCATGAACCCGCGTTAGCCTTCCACCCAAGAACTTCCGGGAGGCTGCGATGAACTATCCCACCAAAACCCTGCTGGCCGCGCTGATTGCGCTACCCTTCGCGATCAGCGCGCCAAGCGCGCAGACGCTGACGGTCGGCCTCGGCGCGCCGGTGACGACCATTGACCCGCATTTCCACAATGTTGGGCCCAACAACGCGCTGACCAATCACATTTTTGACCGGCTGGTGGACCGTGATGGGCAATCGCGCCCATCGCCGCAGCTTGCGGAATCTTGGCGCGTGCTGACCGAAACCTCCTGGGAATTCAAGCTGCGCAAGGGTGTCACCTGGCATGATGGCAAGCCCTTCACCGCCGATGATGTGGTCTTCACCTTCGCGCGCGTGCAGGCCGGCATCCCAAATAGCCCGGGCGGCTTTGGCGGGTTTCTTCGCGCCATCACCAAGGTGGAAACGCCTGATCCGCATACGCTGATCCTGCATACCAGCGCGCCGCATCCGCTGATGCCGCTTGATCTGGCTTCTGTCTGCATCATCGCCCGCCACGCGGCGGAAGGTGCGAGCAGCGAGGATTTCAATTCCGGAAAAGCCGCGATCGGCACCGGGCCTTATCGGCTGCTGTCCTATCGTTCCGGGGATCGCGTGGAACTCGCGCGCTATGATGGCTATTGGGGTGAGAAGGAGCCATGGGCGCGGTCCAATCAGCGCTTTTTGCTGAATGATGCGTCGCGCACCGCAGCCTTGCTGGCGGGCGATGTGGATATCATTGAACAAATTCCGACCAGCGATCTGGCAAGGCTCAGGCGCGACCCGCGCGTGACAGTCACGGAAATCCCAAGCCTCCGCACTGTTTATATGGCGCCGGATTATTCGCGCGATGGCGGCACGCCGCTGATCACAGACAATAACGGCACGCCCCTGCCGGTGAACCCCTGGAAGGATGTACGCGTCCGTCGCGCGCTTTCCATGGCGATCAACCGCGATGCTTTGGTGGACCGCGTGATGGAAGGGGCAGCGACCGCTACCGCGCAATGGCTGCCGGAAGGCACCTTTGGCTATAACCCCGCCGTGAAGCCTCGGCGCTTTGACCCCGATGGCGCGAAGCGGCTTTTGGCCGAAGCGGGCTACCCGGATGGCTTCCGCATCACGCTGCATACCCCAAATGACCGCTGGCCGAATGATGCGCGGCTGGCGCAGGCGGTGGCGCAGATGTGGACGCGGATTGGCATTCGCACCGCGGTGGATGCCGCCCCGTGGACCGCCTTTGTGCCGCGCCGCGCGCGGGTGGAATACGCCATGCAGATTGGCGCCTGGGGCAGTTCCACCGGGGAAGCTTCCAACTTCCTGGTCAATACAGTCGCCACCAATGACCGGCAGCGCCTGACCGGCGCCAATAATAATGCGCGGTTTTCGGGCGCGGTTTTCGATGCCTTTGCCGCGCGCGGATCAGCCACGCTGGATGATGCGGCGCGGGAGAAGATTTGGCACGAAGCCATCGCCCGCTATGCCGATGAAGAACCGCTCATCCAGTTGGTGCAGTATTTGAACACCTGGGGCCTGCGCAAAGGGCTTCGCCACGAACCGCGTATGGATGAACGGACGCTGGCGATGGGGGTGCGGCAGGCCCCCTGAGGAAAGCGCCCGCGTTACTCGGCCGCTTCCGCCACTTCCAGATGGGCAGCGCCATTCTGCCGGACGCGCGCCCATTGTGGCGCGCCGGGGCGGCAGCGATCGGCGAATAGGGTGCTGCCAGGCGCGGTCACTTCTAGCTTACCATGCAGGCGGCAGATGATGTGATGCCCTGCCTGGCGGGGTGAGGCGCCATGCCAACGAAGTACAGCGCGGCCCCAATCGCCATAGGTTTCATAATGCTGAACAAGGTAGCGCGCGGCCCAATCCGCAGCCCGGGGTGGATCAAGTGGCCAATCCTCACCGCGCGCGACATGCACGCCGGCATTGATCTGGAAGCACCCGGCCATGCCGCGCGTGCCGGCGGAAACCAGCAGCCGGCGGGCTTCTTCGCGCGTTTCTGGGAAATAGGCGCGGCCGCGCAGATTGAGCGCATAGGCATGCAGCCCGCTTTCATTCAGAGCGATAGCGGTAAGCAGCCCTTCCGGCACGCCATGGGTGATTTCGGCTTGGCGTGCGGCAACAAGGCAGGCAGCGCGGGGTGAGGAGGTTTCGCGTGCAATGGGTGATTGCGTGATTGGGGGCGGCATTTCCGCGCAGGCGGCACCGAGAAACCCAAGCAAAAGCGCAAGCGGCAAGGCCGAGGCGCGGCGCGCCCTGCTGAAGAAAAGTCTGCAGGCCTCGGGGGCCGAATGCCCGGAAAAACGAAACCTTTGGGGGCGGGCGCTCCGCAGCAAAGCACGCTGGAGAGCCACGCCATATCGTCGGCCCGGGGGTGCCGACGAAGCCTTCGCGGTCGTCATGCGATTTTGCATAGTCGAAGTAGGAATAGAATGCAAAAAAAAGATCCTACACAAAATAGTGTGATCCACCGTGAAATAAGGCCCAAAAGTGGCAAAATAAAATAATTAATTATGAAATAGAAGATTTCCATAAATTCATTAAGTGAGAGAGGGCATTTTAATTTTTGTATTTTAATTGATTGATATAAATTTTCACTTGAAGAAGTTCGCCTGATTTAATTTTCCTGCGGACGCGATCTTGGCTCGCGGCCCGCGGGCCAGGGCGCCGATGCTGGCCTCCGCGCGGATCGGGCGGCGGGGTGAGGTCACCGCGTGACCGCGAAACCAGACTTCAGAATGGATTGTGTCGGCTGAGCAGCCTTCAGCCGCACATGGCGCGGACCTTATCAAGCCCGGTAAAGCGCGCGGTGAAGTGCGCCGCAGGCTTCAACGACAGCACCGGCGCGCCAAGCCCCGCCACCACCAGCACTGCGCCCGCGGGTAAGCCACCCAGTCGGCGCGCTTCCGCTGCCGCGGCGGCAAAGGCGGCGTGCAGATCAAGCAGCGTGCCTTTCGTTCGGCCATCACCTTCCACAAGTGCCACACGTAGCGGCGCTTCTGGCACAGGGCGGCGCTTACCCAAAACCAACATGCCAAGCCCGGCCAGATCGGCAATTTCTGTGAAGCGATCCGTCGGGCCCTCGATAAAGCGGCTGGCGCTGACATCGATGGCAGTATGCAGTGCCGTGATGTCCGGTGGCGTGGTCGCTTCGGGATTGAGCGCCGCCCCCAGCACGCCAAGCAAAGCGGCAGAGGCGCGGCCATGGCGCATGATTTCAAGCGAAAGCCGCGCGCCATCATCCAGGAAGCGTGTCTCCAGCAGGGGGCCTGCAATCATGCTGCCATCCGCCGCCGGCGCTAGCCGGACACCACAGGGCGGGAAGCCAAGCTGGGCAAGAACTGCGCCGGCTAATTCCTCTGCGTCTTTCTGATTGGCGGGCGTGATGCCACATGTCAAAGGGTCAACCGGGCTGCCATTTTCAAAGGCATCGGCCAAATTCAATACCGCGCGCCCAAACGCTTCTTCTTCCAACATGCCAATCTCCCAGCGCGGCCTATTTCGTCACAAAGGCTTTTTCGACCACATAGCTACCCGGGGCATTATTGGACCCCTCTACAAAGCCGCGCGCTTCCAGCATGGCTTTGCAATCGCGGTTCATCGCCTCAGACCCGCACAGCATCACCCGGTCATGGGCGGGGTCGAGCGTCGGCAGGGCAAGATCGGTGAAAATACGCCCCGATTCGATCAAATCCGTGATGCGCCCCTGGGTCGGGAAGGGCTCGCGCGTCACCGATGGATAGTAGCGGAGTTTGCCGGCGATGATCTCGCCCAGGAATTCATGCTGCGCCAATTCGCGTTCGAACATCTCCCGATAGGCCAATTCCGCCACTTGGCGCACGGTATGGGCCACCACCACACTGCCGTAGCGTTCATAGACATCGGGCTCACGCGTCAGACTAAGGAAGGGGGCGAGCCCCGTGCCGGTGGCGAGCATCCAAAGGCTGCGGCCTGGCAGCAAATTATCCGTGACCAGTGTGCCGGTCGGCTTGCGGCCAATCAGCACCGTATCGCCTGGCTTGATGTGTTGCAGGCGCGATGTGAGAGGGCCGTTCTGTACCTTGATGGAAAGAAACTCCAATTCTTCATCCCAGGTGGGGCTCGCCATGGAATAGGCACGCACCAGCGGCTTGCCTTCCACCATCAGCCCGATCATGGCGAATTCGCCGGCACGGAAGCGGAGCGCCGTGTCACGCGTGCAACGGAAGGAAAACAGCCGATCCGTCCAATGATGCACATGGGTGACCTTTTCCCCGAAATAGGCGGCGGGGATGGCGGGGGCTGGGGAAGGGGCCGTATTCATGGATGCAGTTTTGCGGCGGCGCGGCGCGGCGCGCAACCGCCAATCATGGCTTGCATCGCGCTTCCGGTCCGTTTCATGTGGGATCATGGAAAACCTGCCCGAAGGCGTCCCCTGGGACCCCGCCACTGAACCACCGCTTGGCCCCCTGGTGGATGCGACACCGCGCCCCTTGCCGGCGCGCATTCCGCATAAGGGGCAATCGGTTGATCTGGAACCTCTCCATATCCGTCATGCGGAGGATTTGTGGCGCGCGGCGGAACGCGACATCAGCGGCGCGACTTGGGCCTATATGGGCTATGGGCCGTTTCGCGATGCGGCTGCCATGCGCGCCCATGTCGCGGGCTTTGCCGCCACGCATGACCCGATCGCCTGGGCCATTCGCCCACACCGGACCGGCACGGTGGATGGTTGGCTGACGCTGATGCAGATTGCCCCTGCCCATGCGGATATCGAGATTGGCAATATCTGGTTTTCACCCCGGATGCAGCGCACGCGGGCAGCCACGGAAGCCATGTTTCTGCTGATGCGCCACGCCATGGATGATCTGGGCTATCGGCGCCTGGTGTGGAAATGCAATGCGCTGAATATGCCTTCGCGCCGCGCGGCAGCCCGGCTTGGCTTTACCTATGAAGGTACGCATCGCGCCCATTTGGTGGTGAAGGGCAGGCGGCGGGATACGGCTTGGTTTTCCATTATTGCCGAAGAATGGCCGGCCCAGCGTGACGCCATTGCCGGCTGGCTGGATGCGGGGAATTTCGGGCCGGATGGCAGCCCGCGCCACAGCCTTCAGACGATTCGCGATGGGCGGCGCTGATCCCCGCTTGCCTGACCCGCCCGGCTGGCGCAGTTTCCGCTTCATCAATGGCAGCGGGAGCTTGGCATGACCGAAGACAGCGTTGGCGCCTTCATTCCGGGTGAGCGCACCATGCGCCCTGGTGCCGCTTCCGGCCCGCTCGCGGGGCTGAGCTTTGCCGCCAAGGATTTGTTTGATGTCGCCGGCACCGTCACCGGCTATGGCAATCCCGATTGGGCGGCGACGCATGCACCGGCCATCCGTGACGCGGTGGTGATTACGCAGCTTTTGCAGGCGGGTGCCTCGCTTACCGGCAAGACCAAAACCGTTGAATTGGCCTATGGCCTGACCGGCGAGAATGTCTGGCAGGGCACGCCGAAAAACCCCGCCGCGCCGGATCGCTTTCCCGGTGGGTCTTCTTGCGGTTCTGCTGCCGCCGCTGCGGCGGGCCTGGTGGATTTCGCGATGGGTTCGGATACGGGCGGTTCTGTGCGCATCCCCGCTTCCTATTGCGGCGTTTTCGGCATTCGGCCGAGCTGGGGCGCCATCAGCCTGACCGGCGCCTGCCCGCTGGGGCCGGATTACGATACGCCGGGCTGGTTTGCCCAAAGTGCCGCCATGATGCGCCGGGTTGGCGATGTGCTGCTGCCGCCGGGCAATTCTGGCGCGGTTGGTCCGCTGATTTCGGTCGCCGAAGCCTGGGCCAATGCGGAACCCGAGACCGTGGCCGCGCTGACGCCCGCGCTGAAAGCTGCCGAAGCGCTGTTCGGCCGCGCGCTGGTCACGCATGTGGCGCCCGAGGGCCTTGATGCCTTTTACGAACATTTCCGCTGTGCCCAGGCCGAACAGGCCTGGACGGCACTCGGCCCTTGGATCGCCGCGACCAATCCGAAATTCGGCCCCGGCGTGAAGGAGCGTTTTGACGCTGCCGCCGCCATGGACCCAGCAAAATCCGCCGCCGGCCGCGCCTTCCGCCGCGTGGCGCAGGCGCGCTTTCATGCGCTTTTGGGAGGTGGCGCGCTGATGATCTACCCCACTTCCCCTGCGCCGGCGCCGCTTTTGGCTTCTTCGCTGGC
>CAMCEP010000038.1 GCA_945873675.1 Asaia bogorensis | reverse complement strand
CGCAAGCCATTCCGGGCAGCACGGTGAACCGGCTGTGCGGTTCTGGCATGGATGCTGTGGGCATCGCCGCGCGTGCCATTCGCGCCGGCGAAGCTGAATTGATGATCGCGGGCGGCGTTGAAAGCATGTCCCGCGCGCCTTTCGTGATGCCGAAAGCCGAAAGCGCTTTTTCGCGCAGCAATGCGATTTACGACACCACCATCGGTTGGCGCTTCGTGAACCCTGCCATGCATAAGCGCTACGGCACCGATTCCATGCCGGAGACCGCAGAAAATGTCGCCGCTGATTTCAACATCGCGCGCGAAGATCAGGACGCCATGGCGCTCCGTTCCCAGGCACGCGCGGCGGCGGCGCAGAAAAATGGTAGGCTTGCCAAGGAAATCGTGCCGGTGACCATACCCTCTCGTAAGGGGGACCCTGTGGTGGTGAGCGCTGATGAACATCCGCGCGAAACCTCCATGGAAGCGCTTGGCAAGTTGAAGCCGGTGGTGAAGCCGGATGGATCGGTGACCGCGGGCAATGCTTCGGGTGTGAATGACGGCGCCTGCGCGCTGATCATCGCGAGTGAAGCGGCGGCCAAGCGCCATGGGCTGACGCCGCTCGCGCGGTTTGTTGGTGTGGCGACCGCGGGTTGCGCGCCGCGCGTGATGGGGATTGGCCCGGTGCCGGCCGCGCAGAAACTGTTTGCACGGCTTGGCATGACGCAAGACCAGATGGATGTGATTGAATTGAATGAGGCCTTTGCGGCGCAGGGCCTGGCGGTACTGCGCGGACTTGGCATTGCCGATGATGATGCGCGCGTGAACCCGAATGGTGGCGCGATTGCGCTGGGCCATCCGCTCGGCATGAGTGGTGCGCGGCTGATCGCAACCGCCACGCATGAAATGCAGGAACGCGGGCTGAAGCGCGCTTTGGCCACCATGTGCATCGGCGTGGGGCAGGGCATCGCGACGGTGCTGGAAAGGGTTTGATTCACCAACTGGCGCCAAGGGGAAGTTCGGATTATCAGCTTCCCCACAACACAAAATGTGCTGAAAGGGTGTCTGTAATGTTGTCACGCGCTTTATTGATCTTTGGTTTCGTCATTGGCGCCAGCGCGGCCTTGGCGCAGCAAATGGTCCCCGCGCGCAATGGTTCTTGCCCATCTGGTTCCAGCCATGCGGGGTCTGGCTATTGCCGATCTTCCTCTGGCGCGGGGTTTGTCGCGGCACAAAACGGGTCCTGCCCTTCCGGCACCAGCCATGCGGGGGCGGGGTATTGCCGGACGGATGGGCGCACGGAATATGTACCAAACCGGAATGGTTCCTGCCCATCGGGCACCAGCCATGCCGGCGCGGGGTATTGCAAGGGGCGCTGAACCCGCAGCGAACAAGGAGAAACCCATTCATGCAGGCGATCGGCAAGGCACTTGGCCAAAGCCTCGATCAGGCGACCTATGCGGGCTATCGGGTGGGTTTTGAGGCCGCGCGGGAAGAAGCCGCCCTACTTGCGGAAATCGCCGGGCAGGGTGCGCTCGCCGTGCAGCTCCGCGCCATGCGGCCGCTGCCCGACAAGCGTGAGAAAACGGCATGATCCTCCGCGAGGTGATTGAATGCCCCCATTGCGGGGAAGCGACCCAGGTGAACCGCCTGCCGCAAGGTGATGCCTTTTGTTCTTGCGCAGCGCAAAGGCCCTTGCCCTTGACCGGCGAAGCCGGGGATAAGGCCTTCCTTAAGTAACGGGATACGCCGATGATCTTGCCGAAAATGGCCTGCGGGCTTGTTGCGATGCGCCTTGGTGGCGTTGCGGCAGTTGGGTTTGCGGGGCTGGCGGGGCTTGGCGCCATCGGGCTCGGCGCGGCCTATCTGCTGCGAAGCCGCATGAAGCAAAGTACGGATTGGGCGGAAGAATACCGTAAGCCCGTCGCCGGCCTGCCGCCTGATCCAGAATAAGGTTTTTTACAACCGCCAGCCGCTATGCATGGCGACGATGCCGCCCGATAGGTTGCGATAAGAAACGCGTTCCAGCCCCGCGCGGCGCATCATGCCGGCCAAGGTTTCCTGGTCTGGGAACATGCGAATGCTCTCGGCCAGATATTCATAGGAAGCGCGATCCTTCGCGACATATTCGCCAATGACGGGCAGCGCCTTGAAGGACCAGGCATCATAAAGCGCATCGAGTGCCGCGACCTCAAGCTTGGAAAATTCCAGGCAATGAAACCGCCCACCGGGGCGGAGCACACGCCGCGCTTCGGCAAGCACCGCATCCTTATCGGTGCAATTGCGGAGCCCAAAGGCAATGGAAACTCTCTCCACACTACGATCAGGGAGCGGAATGCGTTCCGCATCCACGCACATGAAGGAAAGCCCGCTGACCAACCCGCGTGACAGGGCGCGCCCTTGCGCCACTTCCAGCATAGCGGGGTTCACATCCGTCAGGATCACCCGCCCTGCGCCGCGTTCCATGGCAAGGAAGGAGATATCGCCCGTGCCCCCCGCAAGATCGAGCAGCGTGTCATGCGGCCCGGCGCCAATCGCATTGACGAAAATGCGCTTCCAGATGCGATGCACGCCAAGCGACATGAAATCATTCATCACGTCATATTTGGGCGCGACGCTTTCAAACACGGCGCGCACCATGCCGGCCTTTTCGGCCTTGGGGATTTTGCGGTAACCGAAATCAGTCTCTGGGGCGGCGGTGTCGTTCATGGAAGCATCATAGGCGCTGAGCCAGGGAAAGGGGAGGGGCAATGCCCGAATTGCCGGAAGTGGAAACCGTGATGCGCGGCCTTCAGACCGTGCTGGAGCATGAGCGCATCGTCTGGGCCGAAACGCGGCGCGATGGCATGCGCTTTCCCTTCCCGCCGCGGCTGGCGGAACGGCTGCGCGGGCGGCGCGTGGTCAGTTTTCGCCGCCGGGCGAAATATATCCTGATGCGGCTGGAAGGCGGGGAGAGCCTGCTGATCCATCTTGGCATGTCAGGCCGCATGGTGGCGCGACAGGAAGGCGTGCCGATGGAGCCTCGGCAGGGTAAACAGGGCGTCTTTTCTGATGCGCGTGGCCATAACGCCCCGCCCGAGGCGCATGAACACCTCGCCTTCGGCACGGAAGGCGGCTGGCATATCGGCTTTGTGGACCCGCGCCGCTTCGGCAGTGTGGATTTGGTGGCGACGGATGCCGAGGACCAACACAAGCTGCTGGCGGGCCTTGGCCCTGAACCGCTTGGGCCTGAGATCACCCCGGCCTGGCTTTCGGGCGCGCTGGCAGGCAAGCGCACCCCGATCAAGTCAGCACTTCTGGATCAGCGGGTAATCGCGGGGCTTGGCAATATCTATGTCTGTGAGGCGCTTTACCGCGCTGGCATCTCGCCGCGCCGTTCCGCCCATACGGTGGCGGGGGCGCGGGCTGCGCGGCTGGCGCCCGCCATCAAGGCCGTGTTGCAGGAGGCGATTGCCGCGGGTGGGTCTAGTCTCCGCGATTACGTCCGCGCCGATGGCGAGATTGGGCGCTTTCAGGAGAATTTTGCCGTCTATGGCCGGGAAGGGGAGGCCTGCCCGGGCTGCCCCGGCCAAGCGGAATGCCCGGGGATCAAGCGCATTGTGCAATCCGGCCGATCGAGCTTTTTCTGCCCCGTTCGGCAGCGCTGAGCCTTTCCAAAGGGGCGCAAGTCAGCGCAAGAAACGGATGGTCTGTCCGCGCTGTCTGGGGCAGATTTCCACCCATGACACGTTTCCGCTGCGTCCCCATGGACCCCGATGCCGCCCAGCGTTTTCGCACCTCCGGTCGTGATGATCGCGGGGGGGCGGTTCAGACCCGCCAGGTGGATGGGCCTGGCTACCCCTGCCGGGCCTGCCTGCGCCTGGGCCAGCCAGGCGAGGCGATGCTTTTGGCATCCTGGGATTTGCCCCTACCGCAGGGGCCTTATTGGACACCTTCGCCGGTGTTTCTGCATGCCCTTGATTGCGGCGGGGCAGCGCTTGAAGATGCCCTGCCCGAGACAGTGCTGGTCAATAGCATCATCAGCCTGCGCCATTACGATGCGGCGGGGATGTGCCTTTACGATCTTGGCATTGTCGTGCCGGGGGGGGAGGCGGAGGCAGCGCTGCGCGCGCGGATCGGCGACCCGCGCGTGGCCTATGTCAATATCCACACCGCGCGGCCGGGATGCTGGCTGACGCGGGTGGAGAAAATCTGAGCGCCAGACGCTGCCCCGCGCTGGGCAGTTTTCTTCAGGGCTGTGCTATGGCCTTATGCAGCACAACAGATGAAGGAGAACCGCCATGGCCCCTGAAATGATCCTGGTTGAAACCCACGGCAAAACCGGTCTGATCCGGCTGAACCGCCCGCAGGCGCTGAATGCGCTGTGTGATCAATTGATGATCGAACTGGGCACTGCGTTGCGCGCTTTTGACAAGGACCCGGCGATTGCCGCCATTGTCATCACCGGCAGCGAAAAGGCTTTCGCGGCGGGTGCCGATATCAAGGAAATGAAGGACCGTAGTTTTCCGGGCGTCTATTTCAATGATTTTATCGGTGCCAATTGGGAAACCGTGCTGGAAATCCAGAAGCCCGTGATTGCTGCCGTATCCGGCTTCGCCCTTGGCGGTGGCTGCGAATTGGCGATGATGTGTGACCTGATCATCGCTGCTGATACGGCGAAGTTCGGCCAGCCGGAAATCAATCTGGGCATCATCCCGGGTGCGGGCGGCACGCAGCGGCTGACGCGCGCCATCGGCAAATCCAAGGCAATGGAAATGGTGCTGACTGGGCGGATGATGAATGCCGAGGAAGCGGAGCGCGCCAATCTGGTCTGCCGCGTGGTGCCGGCGGCGGAATTGATCGCGGAAGCGCTGAAGATTGGTGAGAAGATCGCAAGCCTTTCAGGGCCTTCGGTTGCCATGGCGAAGGAAGCCGTGAATGCCGCCTTTGAAAGCAGCCTGACGGAAGGTGTGCGCACGGAACGGCGTCTGTTCCTGTCACTATTCGCGACGGCGGATCAGAAGGAAGGCATGTCGGCTTTTGCGGAAAAGCGGAAACCTGCTTTCACGAATCGCTGAACGAATCTGCCCCCTGTTTTGCCGGCGCGGCGCAGGGGGCAGAACCCTTGGTTGAGTTGGATTAAGAAATATTTTATCTGAAGTTTTATTTGGTAAATGCAAATATAAAAATCCCGTTGAAAAACAAAGCTTTTAGAATTTTCCTATTGAATCTTTATTTTCTCTAAAAATTTGCTGGAAAAATCTCTTAATCCATCTTAGTCTTTGGTTAACCAAGCGGAGACCGAAGCGATGAGCGCATCCACCATCACCTTGACAGAAACCGAAGCCAAGGCGGCAGAAATTGTCGCCTTTCCGCAGCGCCCGCAGGATCGGCTGCGCATTGCGTTGCATAAGCTGGATGAGGCTTTGCGCGCCCAGGCACGCGCAACCGCAGATTTCCGGTCTGCCATGGGTGAGTTGAAGTCCAAGGTCGGCGGCATGCAGACCGGGATGACGGCTTATCGTGACGCTTTGGACCGTACCGCGACCGAAATCGATCGCGCGGTGAAGAAGGCCAAGGAATTGCAGGAAACCGCCCAGCGCATGGTGCCGCAGGGCTGAGGCGACATCGGGCGGGCTCATCACCCGCCCGTTTTTTAGAGCATTTTCAAGCCAAGTGGAATCACTTGGCGACTCGGAAACCGCTCTAAAACTTCACGCTTTCCCAGACCCAGCCGCGCTTGGCGTGATCCGCCTTTTGCCAGGCTTCGATCTGGTCCTTCAGGCGCAGCGTCAGCGCAATATCATCCAGCCCTTCCAGCATTGCGTCACGCTTGCGCGCATCAATGCTGAAGGGGATTTCCGCGCCTTCGGGCGTAATCACCACCTGGCGCACCAGATCAATCGCGGTATGGCGCGCGCCCTGGCTTGCTTCAGTTTCAGCGGCGATTTGCTTCACCACTTCCTCAGGCAAGGCAATCGGCAGCAAGCCATTCTGGAAGCAGTTATTGTGGAAGATATCGCCGAAGCTTGGCGCAATCACGCAGCGAATGCCCGCCCCCATCAACGCCCAAACAGCACCTTCGCGCGATGATCCGCAGCCAAAATTGGCGCCGGCCAGCAGAATCGGCGCTTCGCGATAAGGCGCCTTATTCAGCACGAAGTCCTGATTTTCTGAGCCATCGGGCAGAAGGCGCAAATTCTCGAAAGCATAAGGCCCAAGGCCGGTGCGCCCAGTGCCAACCAGGCGCTGGATGCGAATGATCAAATCCGTATCCACATTGGCGCGCATCAAGGGCGCAGCGGGACCGGAGAGTTTGGTGAATTTTTCCATGTTAACGGCCCCCTTACGCTGCGAATTGCCGCACATCCGCGATGGCACCCGCGAGCGCCGCCGCTGCTGCCATGGCCGGTGAGGCCAAATGTGTGCGCGCCCCCGGCCCCTGACGGCCGACGAAATTGCGATTTGAGGTGGAAACGCAGCGCGCGCCTGGCGGCACGGCTTCGCCATTGGCTGCCACACATAGCGCGCAGCCAGGTTCGCGCCATTCGAAGCCGGCGGCGGTGAAGGCGGCGTCCAGCCCTTCCGCTTCGGCTTCCTTCTTTACACGTTCAGAACCAGGCACCACCCAGGCTGTGACATGCGCCGCCACTTTCCGCCCGCGCAGCACGGCGGCGGCGGCGCGCAAATCCTCAATGCGCGAATTGGTGCAGGAACCGATGAAGACCCAATCAATCTTGGTGCCCGCAATCGGCTGACCGGGCTTCAGGTCCATATAGGCCAAGGCGGCTTCATAAGCGGCGCGGCGGATCGGGTCAGGCGTTGAGGCCGGGTCCGGCACGTGGCCCGTGACGGGCAGTACCTGTTCCGGGCTGGTGCCCCAGGTGATTTGCGGCGCGATATCCGTCATGGAAATCATCAGATCGGAATCAAAGACCGCATCGGCATCACTGGGCAGGCTGCGCCAATGGGCGATGGCCGCATCCCAGGCCGCACCCTTGGGCGCGAAGCGCCGCTCAGCCAGCCATTCATAGGTGACATCATCGGACGCCACCAAGCCCATCTTGGCGCCCATTTCGATGGAAAGATTGCAGAGTGTCAGTCGCCCTTCCACCGAAAGCGCGCGCACAGCGGAACCCGCATATTCCACGGCGTAGCCTGTGCCAGCACCGGTGCCGAAACGGCCAATGGCGTGCAGAATCATATCCTTCGGCGTGACACCTGCTGGTGCTGCACCTTCAAAGCGAATACGCATGCGCTTTGGTTTTTTCTGCGGCAGGGTTTGGGTTGCCAGCACATGGCGCAATTCCGATGCGCCAATGCCAAAGGCCAAAGCGCCAAGCCCACCATTGGTGCAAGTGTGACTATCGCCGCAAACCAGCGTGGTGCCAGGCAGCACAATGCCAAGCTCTGGCCCCATCACATGCACAATGCCATTGCCATCCTGACCGAGATCGAAAAGCCGGACGCCGGTTTCGGCCGCGCGCTTGCGCAGGCCTGCGATCAGCTCACCACCCTTCGGGAAGCTTTCCGCCGTGCGCCCCGGCGTTGTCGCGACCGCGTGATCAGGTGTCGCGAAGGCAAGTTCGGGATGGGGGATGGCATAACCTGCTTCCCCCACTTCACGCAGCGCCCGCCCGCCCGAGAGATCATGCAACAGCACGCGGTCGCAATGCAGCAGCGACCAGCCGGAACCAAGATCCGCAATCACATGCGGATCCCAAATCTTGTCGAATAGCGTCGCGGCCATGTGCTTCCCCTTAATGCTTGACGCGGCCGCCATCGGCGCCGCACCGTCTAACCCTATCACGCCGCGCCAAAGATGCGCGGTCAAGCTGGGGAGGGGTGAGATGGCGCGAATGACGCGGCGTGGGCTGGCAGGCTTGGGATTGGCGGCACCTTTTCTGGCGCGGCGGGCTTGGGCGCAGGGCAGCTATCCGGATCGGCCAGTGCGCATGATTGTGCCCTATAGCGCTGGCGGTGTCGCCGATACCATTGCGCGTATCATCCAGCCGAAAGTGGCTGAGCATCTTGGCCAATCCTTCATCATCGAAAATCGTACCGGCGCATCAGGTTCCATTGGCGCCATGGCGGTCGCGCAAAGCCCTGCCGATGGCCATACGTTTTTGTTCGAAGGTGCGACCTTTGCGACCCTGCCTTTGGTCAGCCGAAGCCTGCCGATCGACTATACCAACGCCTTCATTCCTGTCGTGCAGGTCACAACGCAGCCCTATATGCTGGGCGTGCGCGCGGGCTTTCCGGCGCGTGATCTGGCGGGGTTTGTGGCGGAAGCCAAGCGCCGGCCGGGCGAGATCACCTATGGCACGCCAGGGGTGGCGCATATCGGCCATTTCATGGGCGAATTGCTGCAATTGATGGCCGGCATCAAGCTGGAACACATCCCCTATCGCGGCGGCGCTGATGTGGCGCGCGAATTGGCGGGTGGGCGGCTGGATGCGGGCATCATTTCCTTTTCAAGCCTGAAACCCGCCGTGGAGCGCGGCACCACTTTGCTGGCGAGCACCGCGGCCGAACGGCAAGCCAGCCTGCGGCAAATTCCGGTGATTGCTGAAACCTATCCCGGCTATGATCTGGTGTCCTGGACAGGGTGTTTCGCGCCAGCTGGCACGCCGGAAGCGGCGCAGAATCGCTTTGTTGCGGCCATTCATCACGCGCTGAAGGACCCTGCCATTCAGGCGCGGCTGGAAGCGACCGGGGCGGATCCGGTGATATCCTCCCCGGCCGCCTATCAGGCGGTGATTGCGAAAGACCGCGAAGTGGCGCGGCGCATTGTGGCCGCGACCGGGCTTTCCATCAGCTGACAGGGCTGGACAGGCAGGCGGCAAGCGCGGAAGCTTGCCCCAGAGGAAACGAACCGGAGCCGCCACATGGCCGATACCAGCAAGATGCGACTGCATTGGTCGCCCCGCTCACCTTTTGTTCGCAAGGTGATGATTGCGGCGCATGAATTGGGCCTGGCGGATCGGCTTGAGACCATTCGTACGCGCGTTGCGACGAACCAGGTGCATAAGGGGCTGCTGAGTGACAACCCGATTGGCAAGATACCGACCTTGCTGCTGGCAGATGGCACCATCCTGTATGATTCGGTGGTGATCTGCGAATATCTGGATAGTATCGCGCCCAAGCCGAAGCTTTTTCCGGCGGCGGGTGCGGCGCGGTTCCAGGCGCTGCGCCGCCATGCGCTGGGCAATGGCTATCTTGATATGCTGCTGACCTGGCGCAATGAAAGCGCGCGTGCCGCGCCAAATCCCGGCATGATCGAAAGCTGCGAATTGAAGCACGCGGCTACGATAAAGGCGCTGGAAGCCGAGGCACCGGCGCTGGCGCGCGATGATTTCGGCATTGGTCATATCGCGATTGCCTGCGCGCTTTGTTACCTCGATTTCCGCTTTGATACGCTGCAATGGCGCAAGGGCGCACCGGCGCTGACCGAATGGCATGCGGCGGCGGTGGCGCGGCCTTCCTTCCTGGCGACGCCTGTGGTGGATGATTGACCATGCCACGCATTCCGCTGCCCAGCCCGGAGGAAATGAATCCGGCGCAGCGGCGTGTACATGATTCTGTCATCAGCGGCCCGCGCGGTACGCTGATTGGCCCCTTGCGTGCTGCCATCCATAATCCTGACCTTGCGGAACGTTGGTCTGCCTTGGGCGAGATTCTGCGCTTTCGCACATCCCTGCCGAAGCGGCTTTCGGAATTGGCCATTCTGGTAACGGGGCGGCGCTGGACCAGCCAGGTTGAATGGTGGGTCCATGCACGCGCGGCGGCGGAAGCAGGGCTTGCGCCCGGCGCCATCGAAGCCATGCGTCAGGGCGAGGCGCCGGTTTTTGAAAGCAGTGAAGAAGCGCTTGTCTATCGCTTCGCGCGCGCCCTGCAACAAACGGGTGAGGTGCCGCGCGAGATTTATGATGATGCCGTGGCGCAATTTGGTGTGGCGGGCGTGGTCGAACTCACAGCGCTGATTGGTTATTACACCATGGTATCCATGACGCTGAATGCGCATGAAATTCCGCTGCCCGAGGGGGTGAAGGCGCCGCTTGCAGGGCCAACCTCAGGCGGCTTGCATGAATTGCCGGATTTGGAAGCAAAATCGGAGGCTAGGTGATGAAACTAACCCGCAGAGCTACGCTTGGCCTGATGGCTGCGCTACCCTTGCCGGCCTTGGCGCAGGCATTTCCAGATCAGCCCATCAAGCTGATTGTGCCATTCCCGCCCGGGGGACCCGCAGATATCATCGGGCGGCTGATTTCGCGCGTGATGGGCGAGAGGCTTGGCAAGCCCGTGGTCGTGGAAAACCGATCCGGCGGCGGTGGTTTGGTTGGCATTGAAGCAGTGGCGCGGTCGCGGCCTGATGGGCTGACCATCGGCCTTGCAAGTTCTGGTGTGCTGACCGTGCAGCCGCATCTGACGCAGCAAATGCCCTTTGATGCGCTGCGCGATATCGCGCCGATTGGCTTGGTGATTTCCGTGCCTCAAATCTTGACCGTGAACCCGAACCTGCCGGTACGCGATTTGCGCGAATTCATCGCCCGCGCCAAGGCTGAACCGGGCAAGCTTTCCTATGGCTCGGCCGGAATCGGCTCATCGCTGCATATGTCCATGGAATTGCTGAAGCAGCTGAGTGGCATTGATGTGGTGCATGTGCCCTATCGCGGCGCGGCGCCGGCGGTGACCGATGCGGTGGCCGGGCGCATTGAAATCCTAATGGCGGATGTGCCAGCGATTCTTTCCCAGGTACGCGGCGGTACGCTCCGCCCGCTTGGCATCAGCGCGCCCAAGCGGCTGGATATTTTGCCCGAACTGCCAACCCTGGTTGAAGCCGGGCTGCCCGATATGATTTGCGATACCAGCTACGGGCTGGTGGCACCCGCCGGCACCCCGGCTGAGCGTATCACGCTATTGCGCAATGCCATGGTGGCGGCGCTGAATGACCCTGAAACGCGCCAGGCCTTTGCCGCACAAGGTGGTACGCTTGTTGGCAGCACGCCCGATGAATTCACCCAAGCCATCCGTGAAGGCAGCGCGCGCTGGGGCCAGGTGGTGCGCGCCGGCAATATCAAATTGGAGTAGCCAATGAACCCCTTTCCCGATCTGCAGTCTTTCAAGGTCAGCATCACTGATCACGTCGCAACCGTGATGATCGCGCGCCCGCCCGTGAATGCGCAAAACAGCGCCTTTCGCGATGAGATCACGCGCATCTTCGATGCTTTCCACGAAATGCCCGAAGTGCGCGCTATTGTTCTGACGGGTGAGGGACGGAATTTCTCGGCCGGGGCGGATTTGAAGGATCGGCCGGATGTGACGCGGCAAGGCGCCTTTCCGCGCCATAACCGCCTGGTGCGGGCAGGTTTTGATTGCGTCATGGAATGCGGCAAGCCGGTGATTGCCGCGGTGAATGGTGCGGCGATTGGCGCGGGCTGCGTGCTGGCCTTGGTCTGCGACATCATCGTGGTTGCTGAAGACAGTTTCATGTCCATGACAGAGGTTGAGGTTGGCCTGGCCGGCGGCGTGCGCCATGTGCTGCGCCATTTTGGGCAATCCAATGCGCGGTTGATGCTTTATACTGCGAGGCGTTTTCACGGGCCGGATCTGTTCCGCATGAATGTCGCTTCTGCCTGCGTGCCGCAGGATCAATTGCTGGCAACGGCGCAGGGCATCGCGGCGGAGATTGCGTCCAAGGTTCCGCTTGCGGTGGAGGCAGCGAAGCGTGGCTTTACGCTGACCGAATATCTGCCGCTGTCAGAGGGCTATCGCTACGAACAGACGCAAACAGCAGCACTGTCGCGTACGGAAGATACACGCGAAGCGCAGCGCGCATTCGCAGAAAAGCGCAAGCCAATCTTCAAGGGGCGCTAACGCCCTTTCTCACACAGGCTTGCGCGCCGCTTCATCCATCAGGTTCTGTTCGCGGCGCGCTTCTTCCCGCGCTGCCTCTGCCGCACGATTTTCGCGGAGCTTTTCAACCACGCGTTCGGCGGCGCGCGCATCAGCCAGCATTTGCCGCTGCCGATCCGTGGCGTGCCGCGCTTCTTCCTGCATGGCTTGCGCGGTGGCACGATCATGCAGCGCTTTCTGGATGAAGGCGCCGAGATTCGGGTTCAAGCCTTCTGAGCTTTCCTGGCGGAGCGTTTGTTCGGCGGCGTGAACGGCTTGCTGTGCGGCGGCCTCGGCCGCCAGCTTTTCAGCCAAGGCACGCCGTTCGGCCTGGGCTTCCAGGCGACGGAGCTTTTGCAGGGTTGCCAGCGGGTCTTTGGCCATGGCGGTCTAGGTAAAGCTTTGGGGCATGCCTTCCAAGCCCTAAAGCGGCGGACACCATTCGACGCCATGGTGGGCTTCAGGCATGATACGGCCCATCCAGCGATGAAGGATAACAGCATGACCCGCCATACGCTTTTCGTTCGCCTTGCTGAGGCGCTCTATCGTGTCGAACGCCCCTGGGGCGATGTCCCGATGGGGGCGGGTTCGCCTTCCGATGTGGCCTGTGATGCAGATGGCAATGTCTATTGCCAATTGCGGCAAGACCCTTACGCGGGCACTGCGGGGCCTGCCGTTGTGGTGCTTTCCCCAGACGGTAAGCGCATCGCTGCCTGGGGTGAGGAAGAAGTGGCGGATGGGCACATGCTTTCCGTCCATCCTGATGGGCGCGTTTTTGTCGTGGATCGCGACGCGCAGGAAATCATCATTTTTGATCGCCACGGCAAAAGGCTGGGCGGGATTGGCAAGCGGCATCGTCCCGGTGAGCCCTTCAACGCGCCGTGTGATGTCGCCTTCGGGCCGGATGGATCGATTTATGTCGCGGATGGCTATGGCGCTTCGGTGGTGCATCGTTTCAGCGCGGATGGGACGCCGATGGGCCATTGGGGGCGGCCTGGGTCGGGGCCTGGCGAATTCTCGACACCGCATTCCGTTTGGGTGTTGCCTGATGGCCGCGTGACGGTAGCGGATCGTGAAAACAATCGCGTGCAGGTCTTTACCAGTGATGGCGAATGGCTGGCTGATTGGGAGGATCATCACAAGCCCATGTCGGTGCATGGTGGGCCGGGCGGCACACTTTATGTCACGGATCAGGTGCCTCGGCTTTCGCTTTTGGCGCAGGATGGCACGCTGATTGGGCGCTGCCGCCCTGTTCTGAATGGTGCGCATGGCATGTGGCTGTCGCCCGATGGCAGCATATTCTTGTCAGAACAAAACCCGCCGCGCTTGACGCGGCTTGTGCCCGTTTCGGGCTGAGGGGGAAAGCATGCTGGAACATGTCGGCGGTATTGACCATTGCGTTGTGCTGGTCAGGGATTTGGACAAGGCAGCCGAAACTTTTGCGCGCGCCGGTTTCACGGTGGCGCCACGCGGCGTGCATTCCGCCCATATGGGCACCGGCAATAATTGCGTGATGCTGGAGAAGGATTACTTCGAAATCCTGGGTGTGCTGACGCCCACGGAAGCCAACGCTAAATGGCGCGCTGTGCTTGAAGTGCGCGAAGGCATGACCGCCATCGCCATGCGCGCGCATGATGCCGAGGAAGGCGCGGCAGAGGTCGCGGCGCGTGGCATTCCGACCATGCCTGTGATGCGATTCGGCAGGCCGGTTGATATGCCCGATGGATCGCGCACGGAAACGCGCTTCAACACGTTTCATCTGGTTGATCCTGTCGCGCCGGGTTTGCGGATTTTCGCCTGCCAACATCTGACGCCTGGTGCCACTTGGGTGCCCGGTAGCATGACGCATGCCAATACCGCAAAAGGCTTGACCGGGCTTGAGGTTTTGGCTGCTGACCCTGCTTCGGTCGCCGCGTCCATTGCCAAATTGCTGGACAGCGCACCAGAGGTGATCAGCGATGGCGTGCTGCGTGTGCCAACCAATGCCGCGCCGATCATCGTGCTGAACCGCGCTGCCCTTGCCGCGCGTTATGGCGCGCTTGATCTGGCCGGGCTGCCGGATGCAGGGCCGGTCACGCTTGGCATCACGGTTGCCGATCTGGCGGCGGCGCAAGCCTGCCTGACGAAAGCAGGGCTGCCCTTCAGTGCCATCCCTGGCGGCGGCATTGCCGTGGCACCGGCGGCGGCGCATGGCGTGATTTTAGCGTTCCGTGCTGGGTAGGTGATTGCCATGCCATCCATGCACACATTGCAACGGATTGTTTTGGTGCTGCTGGTAATCACGGCGCTGGCGCAGCTGCTACGCGCACTATTTTGAAAGGGAATACGCTGATGCGTGTTGGGGTGATTGGTTTGGGCAGCATGGGCATGGGCGCGGCGCTCAGCTTGCTGCGCGCGGGGGTGGAGGTGACGGGGTGCGATCCCCGCGCCGCAGCGCGGGATGAATTCATGGCTGCTGGTGGTGCTGCCGTTGCGAAAGCCAGCGAATTGCCGGCGGGAACGGAAGCGCTCGTGGTGCTGGTGGTGAATGCCGCACAAACTGAAGCCGCTGTCTTCGGCACCGATGGCGCGGCACCACGCCTGGCGAAGGGCGGTGTGATTATCTCCTCCGCCACCATGGCGCCGGATGCGGCGCGTGCCTTTGCAGCCAAGGCTGATGCTGCGGGCTTGCTCTATCTGGACGCGCCAGTGTCTGGTGGCGCGATCAAGGCCCGTGCGGGTGAAATGACGGTGATGGGTGCGGGCAGTGAAGCCGCCTTTGCCAAGGCCGCGCCTGTGCTGGATGCCATCGCCATGAAAGTCTGGCGGTTGGGTCACGAGATAGGCATCGGCGCCACGGTGAAGGTCGTGCATCAATTGCTGGCCGGCGTGCATATCGCCGCCGCAGCCGAAGCCATGGCGCTTGGCATTCGCGCCGGCGCCGATCCGCAAGCGCTTTATGATGTGGTGACAAGTGCCGCTGGCAATTCCTGGATGTTCGAAAACCGCATGGCGCGTGTGCTGACGGGCGATGACGCGCCGCGCAGCGCGGTAGAGATATTCGTCAAAGACCTTGGCCTGGTGAATGACATGGCGCGCGGCCTGAATTTCCCGGTGCCCTTGGCCGCGCAAGCGCAGCAGCTTTTCACCGCGGCACGCGCCATGGGCCAAGGTGGCGCGGATGATGGCTTTGTCATTCGCGTCTGGCAGGCGCTGACGGGGATTGATTTGCCGGGAGATGAGAAAAAGGACTGAGGTGCGCTTCAGCCCGGCGGCAAATGCAGTGCGAGCCAAAGCGTTTCGCTTGCGGGATCGGTCCAGGCGACGCGGTGGCGACAAAGCGCTGGCAATA
>CAMCEP010000037.1 GCA_945873675.1 Asaia bogorensis | reverse complement strand
GGTGCGCTTGCCGCGCCCAGCATCGCGCGCGCTTCCGGCCCCATGACTGCCGCGATCTATCCCGGCACTTGGGATGAAGCTTACCGAGAAGTCGTAGCCCCCCTGCTGCGTCAACGGCATAATGTGAATGTTGCCTTCGAACCGCTTTTCGCGGTGGACCAGGTTGCCAAGGTGCGCGCTGCGCGCGGCGTTGCCCCCTTTGATTGCTTCGTGCTGGACCCCGGGCCGGCGGCAGCTGCGCGTCAGGCCGGGTTGTTTGAACCGATTGACCCGAAGCTCATCACCAATGCAGGCAAGCTGCCCGATGGCATGCTGATCGCTGACTCAGCGACGGTGAATGTGCAGGTGGTTGGCATTTGCTACAATCCGAAGAAGTTCCCTGAGCCGCCGAAAAGCTGGGCCGATCTGTTCCGCTCACCCTATGTGGAGCGCCTCGGCCTCACGGGTTTTCAGACCACGTTCGGCACGGTTTCGCTGATTGAAATGGCGAAGGTGTTTGGCGGTTCCATCACCAATGTCGAACCTATTTTCGCCAAGCTGAGGGAAGTTCTGCCGAAGGTCGCGGCGGTTTCCACGCCGGCGGCCCTGCCTGGCCTGTTCCAGCAAGGCCAGATTGACATCATGTACACCAACACGAACAACGCAGCGACGCTCAAGGCCCGCGGCGTTGACATTGCCTTTGTAGCGCCAAGCGAAGGTGCGATTACCTTCGCCACCACGCTGCATATCGTGAAGGGTGCCGAAAACAAGGCCAATGCGCATCGCTACATTGATGTGGCACTTTCCGCCGATGCACAAAGCAAGCTGCAATTGTCACCCTTCAACATGATTCCGGTGAATAAGGATGTGCAACTGACGCCAAATCTGGACATCAAGTCTCTCGATGAATTGTCCAAGATGGTCACGCATGATTGGAACGTAATCAACCCACGGCGTGCCGCCTGGATTGATCGCTTCAACCGCGAAATCACGAAGTAGCCTGATGCGCGCAGCAGCGGTGGATTGGCGCCTGGCCGCGCCTTTGGGGATTGTCTACCTCGCGTTATTCGCGGCACCGCTGCTGTTGTTGCTTGGCATCTCGCTCCATGCTGATCAGGATTTGCAGCAATGGGGCCTGGATAATTGGGCCAAATTCTGGGGCGACGCCTTTTATCGCGGCGTCGTCTGGGACACGCTTCGGCTTGGCGTGGCGGCGGTGCTGGCCACATCGCTTTTCGCCTGGCCGCTCGCGGTATTTTTCTGCAACGCAAGCCCACGCACCCAGAAGATCCTGATCTTCATCATCCTGCTGCCACTTCTCACTTCCGTAGTTATTCGCACCTTCGCCTGGATCGTGATCCTGGCGCGGGAGGGGTTGGTCAATCAGGTTGTGCTCTCGCTCGGTCTAAGTGCCACGCCGCTCAGGCTATTGCAGACGGAAACGGGCCTGATCCTTGCGTTGATGCAGATTGAAATGCCGTTGATGCTGCTGCCCTTGATCTCTGTCATGCGCGGGCTTGATCCAAATCTTCTTGATGCCTCGCGCGCTTTGGGCGCTGGGATGTGGCGGGGCTTCTTTCGCGTCATCCTGCCGCTTAGCCTGCCTGGTTGGATCGCCGGCGCCACGCTGGTTTTCGCTTCCGCCTGCACGGCGTTCATTTCGCAATCCGTCATTGGTGGCGCGCGGCTGGTCTATTTGCCATCGCTGATCTGGCAGCAGGCCATGGTTGTTTATGATTGGCCCTTCGCGGCGGTCTGTTCCGTCACGCTGCTGTTCACAGTGCTTGCGGGGGTCATGATGCTGAATTGGCTTGGCCGTTATGCAAGGACCGATTGAATGAGCCAGCGCCGCACCATCGCTGATCAAAGCTTTGCCTGGATCTTTGGCGGGCTCACGCTGCTTGGCCTGCTGATCCTGGTGGGGCCGGTTCTCATTGTGCTGATCACAAGCTTTACCACCTCGGCCTCGTTGAAGTTTCCGCCGCCGGAATTGTCGCTCAGGTGGTATCAGGCGCTGTTTGATGGCACGCGATCCGCGCATATCCATCGCGCGGCGGGCAATTCGCTTTGGGTGGCCGGCATGGCAACCCTGGGGGCGAGTATTCTTGCTGTGTTTGCCGCGCTGGCTATTGGGCGTTCCCGCCGGCCGGCAGCGCGCGCCTTGGAAGCAAGCTTCCTGTCACCGCTGATCTTGCCGTCACTTGCTTATGGGTTGGCGACACTGATGTTCTTCTCATTGCTTGGGCTGCGCCCGTCGCTCACGCATTTGATTGGTGGGCATTTGGTGGTGATTGCGCCCTTTGTCTTCCGGACCACCTTGGCAACCGTCACCCAATTGGAACCGGCGTTGCTTGAAAGTTCAGCCAGCCTGGGGGCAGGGCGCTTCATGACCTTCCGGCGCATCACGCTTCCCTTGATCGCCCCGGGTATTTTCGCTGGCGCCTTTCTGGCCTTTGTGGCGTCCATGGATAATGTGCCGGTTTCGCTTTTCCTTTCCAGCGCGCGGACGGATATGCTGCCCATCCGCATGTGGGGCATGATGGAAAGCACGCTTGATGTGCGTGTCGCCGCCGTGTCTGGCGTGCTTATTCTGGTGGTGCTGGTGTTGATGTTTGTAATGGACCGGCTGACAGGGCTGACACGGCGGATGAGCCTTTGAAGCCTCGTCTACCGCAACAACACCCCGTGCTGCCGTAAGAATCCCAGTAAGGGCAGCAAAGGCATTCCCAGAATGGCCGGCTGATCGCCTTCAATCGCCTCAAATAATTGCGCACCATGGCCTTCCAGCCGATAGGCGCCGACCGAGGAAAGCAACGCCTCGCCCTCGGCGGCCAGATAAGCTTCCAGAAAAGCATCGGAGAAGTCGCGCATGGTCAGGCGCGGCTTCGCCACATGCTGCCAGATGCGCTGCCCACCGCGATGCGCGACAAGCGCCGTCACCAATTCGTGCCGGCGTGCGCGCAAGCGCTGCAAATGGCTGCGCGCCGCCGCCATATCGGGCGGCTTGTCGAACCAGGTGCCCTCGCAGACTAGTAATTGATCAGCGCCAATCACCAGGGCATCGGGGGCTTGCGTGGCGATGCGTTCTGCCTTGGCATCGGCCAGCATCAACGCGGCATCTTCGGCTGGAATACCCTCGGCCTGCGCGGCCTCCTTGATGGCGGCTTCATCCACGCCAGCCACGCGTGTCTCAAACCGCAGCCCAGCGCCTTGCAGCACCGCGCGCCGCGCCGTGGAAGCTGATGCAAGAATAAGCGCCGGCCCGGCGGCCTGAATCACTGCCGCGTTTCCGGCCGTAGGCCGAGTGCCGCTTCCTCACCCGCAGCCGCCGCCAAATAGGCAGCATAGGCCGTGGCATCGCGCAAATCCTCGGTCATCCCAAGCCTGGTCATGACGGCCTTGACCGAAGGCGCCCGCAGCGCCGTGGTGAAGGCCGCTTGCAGCCTTTCGCGCTCGGCAGCCGGCATATTGGGCGGGCCGATCAGCCCGAACGGCGCGGTTTCCGTCAGCCCATAGCCAAGCTCAACCAGGGTTGGCACATCGGGCCAGCGCGGGTTGCGCTGGGGTGACCATAGCGTCAGCCAGCGCGCATCGCCCTGATCCACCGCCGCGTGTAGCCGCGCGCCCCCGGCCATGACATCCAGATCACCCGCCATCAGCGCTTCAGCACCATCCGCCGCGCCGCGGAAGGTCAGATGTACCGCCTGGATGTTTTCCTTCACCATGAGCCGCGCCATGGTGACATGGCCAACCGAGCCATTGCCAGCGCTGCCATAAGAAAGCTGGCCGGGCTTCTGCCGCGCTTCGGCCAGGAAATCGCGCCAGCCGCCGGGAAAGCGATCAGCCTTGGCAATCACGCCATAAGTCCCGCCGGCCAGGCACAGGATGGGCGTGGCATCACGCCCCATGGTGAAATCCACGCCGCGTTCCGCCAAAGCGCGCAGCGTCACCACGGGGAACAGCATCACCACCGATCCATCCGGCGGCGCGCTGCGTAATTGCGACAAAAGCCTGAGCCCGGTGCGGCTTGGCTTGTTTTCCAGGCGAATTTCCTGGCCCAAAGCCTTGCTCGCGGATTTCGCCAGCGCGCGCGTCAGCTGATCTGTCGCCCCGCCTTCGGCAAAGGGCACCAGCATGGTCACGCCGCGCGGCTGAGCCCGCACCAGGGAAGGCGCGACCAGCAGGCCGGTACTGGCCAAAAACAGCCGCCGGTTCATGGCATTTCACTCGCAAGCCGCGCGAGAGCCGCACGATAGGTGCTGTCAAACAGCGTATCCAGCCCAGGATTGACACCCTTCAGCCCAGCCGCCACGCGCCCGGCCCAGCCCACATATTCAATGCGGCGCGCATGGTTCCAATTGGCCGGTGGGCTATCGGCGATGGAACGCAAATTCGAAATCTTATCGGCTAGTTTCAACTGCTTGGCCGCTTCGCTGTGCTTTGGCGCCTGGCTGATCTGCAAGGCCTTCCTGATTTCCTTGGGCTTTTCTTTATCATCGGTCGCTTCTGCCACCAAGCCCGCAATGACGGGACCAAAAACGGCAATCAGGTCAGCATCAGTGGTCTCGGTATCTTCCACCGTGTCGTGCAGCAGCCCGGCCAGAATGGCTTCCTCCGGCGCATCATGTTCAGCCAGGATCGCGGCCACTTCGATCACATGGTTAACATAGGGTTCGGCAGCCGCGCCCTTACGCACCTGTCCGGCATGGGCGCGGGCGGCGAAAAGCGTGGCGCGCAGAAGCTGCGCTGAGAAATTGGCCTGCATGGCGTTTCACTAGCGCCCCAGGGCAAAATCGGAAAGGGGATGCAAATCAGCCCAAAGCCTGATATGCGCGCTGCATGCTCCAGAAACGTCTGTCGCGCCGTGCCCTGATCGCGGCCAGCCCTTTGCTTGCCGCCCCCGCACTGGCGCAGGCGCCCTTTCCCAATCGGCCGATCCGCCTGGTGGTGGGCTTCACCCCCGGCGGGGCCACCGATATTTCGGCCCGCGCCTTTGCGCCCAAAATGTCGGAAGTGCTGGGCCAGCCGGTGATTGTGGAAAACCGCCCCGGTGCGGGCAGCAACCTAGCGACCGAGATCGTCGCCCGCAGCCCCGCCGATGGCTATACCATCCTGTTGGCGACGCTCGGCGCCTTGGTGATTAGCCCCATGGTGATGCGCCTGCCGATAGACCCGGCGCGGGATCTGGTGCCGGTTTCCATCGCCGTGGACCTGTTCAATATCCTGACCGTGCCGGCGGGGCGGCCCTGGAACACCGCGGCTGATATCATTGCCGCTGCCAAGGCGCGGCCCGGAGAGCTTTCCTGGGGCCATAGCGGCATTGGCAGCGCGCCCCAATTGGCAGGGCTGCTTTTTGCCAAAATGGCCGGGATCGAGACAATTGAGGTCTCTTATCGCGGTGGCGGGCTGGTTGCGACAGATATGATCTCGGGCCGGCTGGATTACGGCTTCCCGACCTCGCCTTCCGTCATGGCGCATATCGAAAGCGGCAAGCTCCGCGGGCTTGCGGTGCCAACGCTGCAACGTTCCCGCCTGCTGCCCAATATCCCAACGGTCGCGGAGACCGGCCTGCCTGGCTTCAATGTGCCATCCTGGTACGCGGTGGTGGCGCCGCGCGGAACGCCGGAACCAGCTGTTGAGCGGCTGGCCCAGGCCATGCGGGTCGCCTTGGAAGACAAGGATGTGATTGGCATCCTGAACCGCAATGGGCTGGAAGCCATGCCGTCCACGCCCGCGGAGTTCGCTGCCGCCTGGGCCGCTGAGCGCACCAAATGGGAACCGATCATTCGCGAAAGCGGCATCAAGATCGAATAGCGGCACGGGGCGTAATTGGCGTATAGAAAGGGCAGAAAGGATACTCTGCCCGTGAACGCCATGCCCCCCGATCCTGCTCAGGCCCTGGAGATTGCCGCGCGCGCCGCGCGTGCTGCCACAAGTGCGCTGGCGGCGGCGCCACGGGCGGTGAAGGATCAGGCGCTGCTTTTGGCGGCGGCCGCCTTGCGCGAACACGAAGCCCAGATCATCGCCGCGAATGCCGAGGATATCGCCGCCGCACCTGGGCTTTCGCCGGCTTTTCGTGACCGGCTGCTGCTGAATGCCGCGCGTATCGAAGCCATGGCCAAGGGCCTTGAAGAGGTGGCGGCACTGCCTGATCCCGTTGGCCGCGTATTGGCGGAATGGAAGCGCCCGAATGGGCTGCGTTTGCAACGCGTGGCGCAGCCGCTTGGCGTGATTGGCATGATTTTCGAAAGCCGACCCAATGTCACGGCGGATGCTGCTGCGCTCTGCCTCAAATCCGGCAATGCTGTGATTTTGCGCGGTGGGTCAGAAAGTCTCCGCAGCGCCACCGCCATTCATGCCTGTATGGTGCAAGGGCTGAAGCTGGCGGGCCTGCCGGAAGCGGCGGTGCAAGTGGCGCCCAGTGCTGACCGCGCCTTTGTCGGCGCCATGCTGCGCGCGTCTGGCCTGATTGATTTGATTGTGCCGCGCGGCGGCAAGGGCTTGGTGACGCGCGTGATGGAAGAAGCGCGCGTGCCGGTGCTGGCCCATGCAGAAGGGCTTTGCCACACTTACATTCATGCCGGCGCGGATCACGCCATGGCGCGCGCCATTTTGGCGAATGCCAAGATGCGCCGCACCGGTGTTTGTGGCGCAACCGAAACGCTGCTGATTGATGCCGCCATCGCGCCTGTGCTGTTGCCCGCGCTGATTGCGGATTTGCGCGCGCTTGGCTGCGATTTCCGCGCTGATGAGGCGGCACGCGCCATCGTGCCTGGCCTTACCACCGCCACCGATGAGGATTACGCCACCGAATGGCTGGATGCGATCCTGTCGGTGAAGGTGGTCTCGGGCGTTGAAGAAGCGCTTTCGCATATTCGCCGCTTCGGCAGTGAGCATACCGAAGCGATCGTCACCGAAGATGCCAGGGCAGCGCAGCAATTTTTGGATGGCATTGCTTCCGCGGTCGGGCTTTGGAATGCGTCCACGCAATTCTGCGATGGCGGTGAATTCGGCTTTGGTGCGGAAATCGGCATCGCGACCGGGCGGCTGCATGCGCGCGGTCCTGTGGGGCTCGAGCAGCTTTGTACCTATCGCTACAAGATTTTTGGCACGGGGCAGGTCAGGCCGTGATGCTGCGGCGCCTTTTCGTGGCGCTAATCATGGGCTTGGCGCTGGCGCCAAGCGCGCAAGCTGCCTGCCCGGATGATGTGGCTGTTGCGCGCTTTGCCGGACAGGTCTTGCAGCGCCAATCGCCAACGCCTTTCATCGGATTATCGGCTGCCGATGGGCGCTGCGTGCAGAACAAGCTGATTGCGATTTTCGCACAGCCCTTGGGCGATGTGGTCGGCTATAAGCTTGGCCTGACTAACCCTGCCATTCAGCAGCGCTTCGGCATTGACCACCCCATCCGCGGTGCGATTTTCCACGCCACCTTGCGCGCGTCTTCGGGCGCTGAGATCGAAGCCCGCTTCGCCGCCGTGCCGGTGCTGGAAGCGGATATGCTGGTGCGGATTGGCATGGGCGGCGTTGAGGCCGCGCTGAATGATCACGCCGCGCTGATCCGTCATATTGATCAGGTGATCCCCTTCATTGAATTGCCCGATCTGGTCTATGCGCCCGATCATCGCCCAAGCCTTGGCGATCTGCTCGCCATCAATGTCGGCGCAAAGCTTGGCGTACAGGGCCGGCCCATTGCGGTGACACCAAGCGCGGAATTCGCAGCGGCCTTGGGGCGGATGAGCATTTCACTCCATCAGGATGGGCGGGAAGTTTCGCGCGCGCCGGGGGCGGCTATCCTGGGCCACCCCTTGAATGCGCTCGCCTGGATTGCGCGGGATTTGGCGCGGGAAGGGCGGCCCTTGCGAGAGGGGGATATCATTTCGCTCGGCTCCTTCTCCCCGCCGCAACCGGTGGCGCCGGGGCAGGACTGGACCGCGCGTTATGAGGGGCTTGGTGAGGCGCAGGATGTGCTGGTGCGCTTCCGCTAGAGCATTTTCAAGCCAAGTAATTCCGCTTGGCTTGAAAATGCTCTAAAACCAGATTTGTTGGCGATCAAGAAAGACGAGAAGCATGCCCGATACCGCCCCGCTCCATAGCGCAAGCGCACCGCTTTCCGTCGAACATTTCGATGTGCTGATTGTGGGTGCCGGCATTTCCGGCATTGGCGCGGCCTATCACCTCACCACACAATGCCCAGACAAGCGCTTTGTCGTGCTGGAGAATGAGGAAAGCTTCGGCGGCACCTGGTGGACGCATAAATATCCCGGCATTCGTTCGGATAGTGACCTTCATACCTTCGGCTATCGGTTCAAGCCCTGGCGCGGCGCGCCTATCGCCACTGCCGAGGAAATCCTGCGCTATATGGGCGAAGTCATCTCCGAAAATGATCTGTCGCGGCATATCCGCTATCGTCACCATATCACGCACGCAAGTTGGGACAGCCAGACCAAGCTTTGGACCTTGGAAGTCCTGGACAAAACCAATGGCCTGCCCCGCCGCTTTACCTGCAAATTTCTCTATATGTGCCAGGGCTATTACCGCCAATATCAGGGCTATATGCCTGAATGGCCGAATATGGCGGCCTATCAAGGACAGCTGGTGCATTCCGAGGAATGGCCAGAAGGGCTCGACTATGCCGATAAGCGTGTTCTGGTTATTGGTTCAGGGGCCAGTGCGGCAACCATCATTCCAGCCATGGCAGCCAAGGCCGCGCATGTTGTGATGCTGCAGCGATCCCCCACTTATTTCCGCGTGGGCCGCAACGCGATTGAGATCGCCGAGGAATTGCGCGCGCTTGGGATTTCGGAAGATTGGATCCACGAAATCACGCGACGCAAAATCCTGTTTGAGCAGGCTAAATTCGCCAAACTGACCTTCACGCAACCGGAACAGGTCAAGGAAGCGCTATTGGATGGTATTCGCGGCATTGTCGGACAGGATTACGATATAGCGACCCATTTCACCCCCAGATATCGCCCCTGGCGGCAACGCATGGCCTTTGTGCCCAATGGCGATCTGTTCCATGGCATCGCCAGCGGCAAAGCCAGCGTGGTGACAGACGAGATTGAGAGATTTTCGGAAAAGGGCGTTGTCACCAAATCCGGTCAGGAATTGGAAGCGGATATCATTGTCGCGGCCACCGGGTTCAACCTGAATGTGCTGGGTGATATCGCTTTCGAGATTGACGGCAAGCCGCTCGATTTTCATGAAACCGTGACCTATCGCGGCATGATGTTCACCGGCATTCCCAATATGGTCTGGGTCTTCGGCTATTTCCGCGCTTCCTGGACCTTGCGCGCTGATCTGGTGGGCGATTTTGTCTGCAAATTGCTGAAGCACATGGATGCGAAGGGCAAGGCGCAGGTCGAAGTGGCGCTGCGCGAAGAAGACCATAATATGCCCATCCTGCCCTGGATTGATCCGGAAAATTTCAATCCTGGCTATCTGATGCGGGGGTTGCATTTGCTGCCGCAACGCGGCGACAAGCCCGAATGGATGCATAATCAGGATTACTGGGCGGAGAAGGATGAATTCCCCAAAATAGACCTGAACGACGCTGCATTTGTTTACAAGTAACCGACTGCAGGGACGTGGCAGGCCAATTCACCTTGGCGCCTGAGCCGTTTATGCTCCCCCCATGAACCCACCCCGTTTCGGCGATGGCCGCCGGCGCTGCATCGGCCTTTTGGGCGGGTCCTTCAACCCGGCCCATGCCGGGCATATCCATGTTGCGCGGCAAGCCATGCGGGCGCTTGGCCTGGATCAGGTTTGGCTGATGGTTTCACCGGGCAATCCGTTGAAGCCGCGTGCGGGCATGGCGCCACTGAAGGACCGCTTGGCCAGCGCGCGGCGGATCGCTGACGGCAGGCGCGTGATCGCAACCGATATCGAAAGGGTTGTGGGCACGCGCTTCACCGCTGATACGCTTGTGAAGCTTCGTCAACGCTTTCCCCGTGCTGCTTTCGTATTCTTGATTGGCGCGGATAATCTGGTTCAGCTACCGCGCTGGAAATCATGGCAACGCATCGCGCATTCCACCCCACTTGCCGTCCTGCCCCGCCCGGGCTGGACGCGCCAGGCGTTGCGTGGCGCAGCCGCTTCGGTGCTGCGCCGCCAGCGCTGCCGGCCGGGTGCGTTGCTTGCCGGGGCGAAGCGGGCTACGAGGCGCACCAATTGGTGTTTCGTTTCCGCCCGGGAACACGCCGCTTCCGCCACCGCGATCAGGGCGGCAGCGCTGCACCCGTGACGTATCAAAAGAGGAGGCGGCCATAGCCCGCAAACCCACCCCGGCCGAAGAAAGCCCAAAGCGCCGCGCGACTGCAGCGCCCAAGCCCGCTGCTGTAGCCAAAGCCAAGGCTGCGCCGAAGCCCAAGGCAGAACCCAAGGCCAAGGCTGCGCCGAAGGCCAAGGCAGAACCCAAGGCGAAGCCGAGCGCCAAGCCGAAATCCGCCGCTGCGCCCAAGGCCAAAGCTGCGCCCAAAGCCAAAGCTGCGCCTAAGGCGGCCGCCGCCAAGGCCCCTCCAAAGCGCGCCACCACCAAAGCAGCGCCCAAGCCCGCAGCCGCCAAAACCCCCAAGGCGGCCCCCAAGGCGAAAACCACCGCCGCCAAGGCCAATGGCGAAGCGAAGCCCGCCACGCCGCGCATCAACCGCGCGCGTAGCAAGCGCCGCGAAAAAATGCCGCTCGACCGCTTGGAAATCCTGGTAGAAGCCGCGCGCAAAAGCCTGGAAGACGATAAGGCCGAAAATATTCTGGTGCTGGATGTGACCGGCCGCGCCGATTACACGGACCGCCTGATCATCGCGACCGGCCAGGTGGAGCGCCAATTGCAAGCCATGGCATCCCATTTGGATGAGGCTTTGGGCAAGGCTGGGCTGCATTTGAAGCGCGATGCTATCCAGGCCTCCCCTGATTGGGTGCTGATCGATGCTGGCGATCTGGTGATCCATCTGTTTCGCCCGGATGCGCGCGAACTCTATCGCCTGGAACGCATGTGGGGCCCGGAAAGCCCAAGCAAGATGGAGTCTTCCGACGCCGCGCGCGGTTAGGATCATCGCCATCGGGCGCATCAAGCCCGGGCCTGAAGCCGCGCTTTACGCCCATTACGCGGCGCGGCTGCGCCCGGCGCCGGAGCTTGTGGAAATTCCTGAAGCGCGCGGCAGCGCGGCCGAAATCCGTCGGCGGGAAGGTGAGGCGATGCTGGCTGCGCTGCCATCCGCGGCTCTGCCCGTAGCCTTGGACCTGGGCGGCACCATGCCGGATACCGAAAGCCTGGCCGCGCTACTGACCCGCTGGGATGAAGCGGGGCGCAGTGTTTGCTTCCTGATCGGCGGCGCTGAGGGGCTGGACCCCACCGTGCAGGCGCGTGCTGAATATCGGTTTTCACTCGGGCCACTTACTTGGCCACATTTTCTGGTGCGCGGGATGCTGGCCGAACAGCTTTATCGGGTGCAGGCGATCAGGACTGGGCATCCTTATCATCGCACCTGGCGACCCTGATGCGTAAAGCGGTTTCCGCAAAAGATCGGGCCTCTTGCGGCCGCCGAAGGAGGAAACAAGTGAGAGCAAGAAGCGGATGGCGCGTGGGGCGCGCTTGGCCAAACATACAAGCATGAACGACACGCCCGAATCCCTGGATGATACCCGCTTCGCCGCCGTGCTGGCACGCAATGCCGTGCCCGCCTGCGGCGCTTTTCTTTATGCTGTGACCAGCCAGGGGATTTATTGCCGCCCTGGGTGCCCGTCTCCGCCACCGCTGCGCCGTCATGTGCTGTTCTTCGCCGATTATGGGCAGGCGGAGGCAGCAGGCTTTCGCCCCTGCAAGCGCTGTGATCCCCGTGGAGATCGCGCACGCCTGCAAGTGGAAGCGGTGCAGGCCGCCTGCGCCATGATCGAAGCAGTCGAAGGAATACCATCGCTGGCGAGCCTCGCCGCGCGCGCCGGATATGCGCCACATCATTTTCAGCGAATGTTTCGGGATATCACCGGCGTCACGCCGCGTTCCTATGCGGAAGGCGTTCGTGGGAAGCGACTTTCAGCCGCGTTGGCTAAAGGGGCCCGTGTGGCGGAGGCGGTCGCGGATGCTGGCTTTGGCAGTGAAAGCCGCGTTTATGAAAACACCGCGCGGCATCTCGGTATGCGCCCTGGCCGCGCCCGTCGAGGTGGTGCGGGAGAGGTGATCCGCATCGCTTGGGCCGAAAGCGCCTTCGGCCCATTATTGCTCGGCGCCACCGAACAGGGTGTGTGCTTCCTTGGTTTCGGCGAGGCACGCGATGCTTTGGAAGGTGATTTGCGCGCTCGCTTTCCTCAAGCGCGGATTGAAGCGGCACCAGCAGAGATAAGCGAACTTGCCAAACGCGCCATCGCCTTCATCGCTGAACCGCGCGCTGCCTTGGAACTTCCCCTGGATTTGCGCGGCACGATTTTCCAGCGCCGCGTCTGGGAAGCGCTGCGCGGCATTCCCCTTGGCAGCACCACAACTTACAGCGCGCTTGCCGCTACCATGGGTGAGCCCAAGGCAACGCGCGCAGTGGCACGCGCCTGTGCACAAAACCCGGTCTCGCTTGCCGTGCCCTGCCATCGCGTGGTGGGGAAGGATGGCGATGTCACAGGCTATCGCTGGGGCGTGGGACGCAAGCGCGCCTTATTGGCGGGCGAAAGGGGCGTCTGAGCTTTCTGATCGCGTATCAGGTCCCGAAAACCCGATCTCCGGCATCGCCAAGGCCTGGGCGGATATAGCCGTGCTCATCAAGTTTTTCGTCAATCGCCGCGGTCCAGATCGGCACATCGGGATGGGCTTGCCGCACATGGCGAATACCCTCAGGTGCTGCAAGCAGGCAGATGAAGCGGATGCGTGTCGCCCCGCGCGCCTTCAACCGATCAAGTGCAGCGACCGCTGAATTGCCTGTCGCCAGCATGGGATCAAGCAGGATTACCAGGCGCTCGGCCAAATCCTCCGGTGCCTTGAAGTAATATTCATGCGCTTCCAGTGTTTTGTGGTCGCGGTAGACGCCGATATGCGCAACGCCGGCTTCGGGCAGCAGGGCCAGCATGCCATCCAGAAAACCCGTGCCTGCGCGCAAAACCGGGGCGAAGATCGGCGGCTTGCCGGCAAGCTTTGGCGCCGACATGCGTTCCAGCGGCGTTTCAATCTGCTGTGCCTCAAGCGGCAGATCAGCCAGCGCGGCAGCACCCAGCAGCATGGCGATGTCGCGCAGCAGGGCGCGGAAGGTGGGTACGGGGCAGGATTTTTCGCGCATTTGCGAAAGCCGGTGCTGGATCAGCGGGTGACCCACCACGGTGAGCATGCCGTCATCATCCGATCCTGAAAGCCTGGCCATGAGGTGTTCCTAAGCGGGAGTATGCCTTTTCTTTAGGGGAGAATCCCCTGGGCTGAAAACAGATTTTCCAGCGGGTATTGACGCAAAAACAAGCATTTAGCTGTGATGTCAGCAGCGCAGGCGGCGTGTCGTGGATTTAAGGGCAGGGGGGTAGAATGACCGCATTTTACCATTAAATAAACCCAGGGTTGCAATTTAATAAAATATAACAATCATAAGAGTGTGAGTCTGGATCTTTTACATCCTATCATTGCGCCCGCCCCACGGCTCAGTCGAGGGCGTTTGGCTGTGCTTGGGCTTGGCTATGTCGGCCGGCCCTTGGCACTTGGAGCTGCCGTCGCCGGCTATGACGTGATTGGTTTTGACCCAGCGCCCGGGGCGCGGGAAAGCGCCGCGAAGGCCCATGCCGGTGGCCAAGGCAGCTTTCTGGCGAGCGCTGATCCCGCCGCGCTTGCCGGTGCCGATACCTGGCTGATTTGTGTGCCAACCCCGCTTGATGCGCGCGGGCGGCCTGACCTGACTGCCGTGCGCGCAGCGCTTGGTATGGCGGCGCGTGGCTTGTCGCCGGGCGCGTTGGTTTGCCTGGTTTCCACCTGCCAGCCGGGTGCGACCAATGGGTTATGCCGCGCCGTATTGGAATCGGCGGGCTGGCACGTCGGGCGGGATGTCTTCCTGGCCGTGTCGCCCGAACGGGAAAACCCAGGCCCCCATGCGCCGCCCACACGCAGCATTCCGCGCTTGCTTGGGGCGGCCGATGAAGCTTCCCTCCGCCGTGCCTTGGCCTTTTGGCGCCATATGGTGGATCGGGTGGAAGTAGTCGCGAGCCCCGAGGTCGCCGAATGCGCCAAGCTTTTGGAGAATACCTATCGGTTGGTGAATATCGCGCTGATGGATGAACTCCATGCCGCTTTTACCGCGCTTGGTGTGCCGACGCGCGATGTGGTTGCGGCAGCGGCGACCAAGCCCTTCGGCTTTTCGCCCTTCTGGCCTGGGCTTGGCGCGGGCGGGCATTGCATTCCGGTGGACCCGGCGTTTTTGCAGATGGAAGCGGCAAGGGCAGGCGCCCCATCCGTGATGTTGGCGAAGGCCATCGCGCGCAATCGTGGGCGAGTTGCCCGCGTACTGGCACAAATCCGCGCGCGGCTCGGCGATGATTTGGCCGGCAAGCGCGTGCTGGTGGCGGGCGTGACCTACAAACCCGATGTTGCGGATTTACGCACCGCCGCACCGCTCAGCCTTCTGCGCCACTTGCATCACGCGCGGGCTGAGCTTGCTTGGCATGATCCGGTGATCGCCATTGCGCACAAATCTCTTGCGTCAATGCCGCGTAGCGCCGCCCTGACAATGCCGGATGGCGCGCAGCCCGAGGCGATCATCCTTGGCACACCGCATCGCGCTTTCGATCTGGCGGCGATTTCCCGTGCTGCGCCCGTGGTCTTTGACCCCTTCGGCATTCTGCCGGCGGGGCCTTCCGTTGTTGTAGTCTGAACTTAAACGCCGCCTTTCCATTCCGCTGGCGCCACGCTGCCCACCTGTTCGGCGATGCGGCCATAATGCTCTGGCCGGCGATGGCGCGCGAAATCAAAAATCGTCTTGCGCCCTAATTCGCATTTGCCGAGATCGGCTTCCGCCACAATCAGCTCATCATCCCAGCTTGTCGCCTGCGCCATGATCTCGCCCTGCGGGTTCACGATGATGGAATGGCCGAACAGCTCATGCCCATCTTCCGTGCCGGCCTTGGCGGTTGCGACCGCAAAGCAGGAATTCTGATAGCACCCGGATTGGATGGATAAATGGCTATGGAACACCCGCAAATGAGGCGCCTCAAATCCGCGATTTTCCATATTCAGTGACGGCGTATTGTAGCCGAGCATCACCAATTCCACCTGCTGCAAGCCCATGACGCGCCAGGCTTCCGGCCAGCGGCGGTCATTGCAGATCATCATGCCAAGATTGACGGGCTGGCCCGCAACCGGCGCGCGGATCACGGGAAAGCCA
>CAMCEP010000036.1 GCA_945873675.1 Asaia bogorensis | reverse complement strand
CCGCGCCGCTGGCTTTCCGCCCGCCGCGCCGCGAAGCTGGACCAGTTCAGCTTTTCCAAAGCGGTGTCCATGAGTTTCGCAAACTCACCGGAATCATAGCGCTGCCCCATGGCCGAGACGTAAGGCATGGCGGAAGACGGCACCATGTTGCGCTTGCGGATCGCAACACGATCCATGCCCAATTCCTGCGCGGCTGTGTCAATCAGGCGTTCCACCAGATAATTGCTCTCAGGCCGGCCGGCACCACGATAGGCATCTACCGGCACGGTGTTGGTCATGACGCCGACAACATTGGCGTAGATGGCGCCGAAATCATAAACGCTCGCCAGCACCTTGGTGCCGGCACCGGTCGGGATGAAGGGCGCAAAAGTGTTCAGATAGGCACCCATATTCGCCCAATTCTTCGTGCGCAGCGCAAGGAACTTGCCATCCTTATCCAAAGCCAATTCACCGGCGGTGATATTGTCACGCCCATGCGTGTCTGATTGGAAGGCTTCCGTACGCTCGGACGTCCATTTCACCGGGCGCTTCAACTTGCGCGCAGCGAAGCACGTCAGCACATGTTCGGCATACAGGAACAGCTTCATGCCAAAGCCGCCGCCGACATCGGGTGTCACCACGCGGAAATGATCTTCCGGCAGGTTGAAGACGCTGCCCGCCAGAAGCTTCCGCACCAGCCAAGACCCCTGGGTATTGGTGTGCAAAGTCCATTTGTTGCTGCCGGCATCATAATCAGCCACCGCCGCGCGGGCTTCCATGCTGGCAACGACAACGCGGTTATTCACCACGGTCAGGCGCGTGACATGCGCAGCCTTGGCGAAAAGCGCATCGGTCTTGTCCTTGTCGCCGACATGCCAATCGAAACAGGTATTGTTCGGCGCGCTCGGCCAGATTTGCGGCTGGCCTGGCTTGGTCGCGCTTGCAAGATCGGTGGCGGAGGGCAGGATGTCGTATTCCACCTCAATCGCCTCGGCGGCATCGCGCGCCGCCTTGGCGCTTTCGGCCACCACAAAGGCAACCGGGTCACCCACATGACGCACCGTGCCATCCGCCAGCACCGGACGCGGCGTGGAGGATAGCGGCGAGCCATCGCTGTTCTTTAGCGGGATCAGGCAAGGCAGCGGACCAAGACCCTCGGCGGCCAGATCGGCGGCGGTATAAACCCCCAGCACCCCCGGCATGGCCTTGGCGGCAGCGGTGGAGATGCTTTTGATGGCCGCATGGGCATGGGGGCTGCGCAGCACCACGCCCTGGGCCTCGCCGGCCAGGCTGATATCGGCGGTATATTGCCCATCGCCTTTCAGCAGCCTTGGGTCTTCGACACGACGAATGGATTGGCTGAGGCCGAATTTTGCCATGGCGAGGTACTCCCTAATTCTTGTTCGACCCGTATCATTCACCATGGCGGGGGGCAAAGGAAAGGGGGGAAGGCTTCGCCCGCGATAATTTGTGGCCTAACGTGCACGGTATGTTGTTCCCCGCCCCCAAGGAGCTCCCGCTCCGCCCCTTTGCCCGCCTGCCTGACAGGTTGCGCCAAATGCGCCGAACAAGCTGGGCCGATGCCAATCGCGCCGGCGCGCCGATTGATAGTTTCCTGGAAGGCCCCTGCTTTGATCGGGCGGGCCGCTTCCTGGTCACGGATATTCCCAATGGGCGGATCCTGCTGGTTGGGCCTGGCGATGGATGGGAAGTGCTGGCGGAATATGACGGCTGGCCCAATGGCCTAGCACTTGGCGCCGATGATGCGCTGCTGATCGCCGATTACCGCCATGGGCTGCTGAGCCTTGATCCGGCGCGGGGTTCCATCACCCCCTTGCTGGAAACCGTGGGCAGTGAGGGTTTTCTTGGCCTGAATGATGTCACGCTTGGCCCGCAAGGCGCGATCTTCTTCACCGACCAAGGCCAGACCGGGCTGCAGGACCCGCGCGGGCGGGTTTATCGGCTTGGCACCGATGGGCGGCTTGATCGGCTGATTTCGAACGGTCCCAGCCCGAATGGCATTGCGCTGAACAAGGCGGGTTCGCATTGCTATGTGGCGATGACGCGGTCCTGCGAGGTCTGGCGCTTCGCGCTGCGCCCAGATGCCATTGTGGGTAAGGCCAATCTGTTCTTCCGCACACCCGCCGGCACGTCAGGGCCGGATGGCATGGCGGTTGATGTGCATGATCGGTTGTTCATCGCCAATCCCGGCCATGGCATGGTCTGGGGCGTGGATGCGCATGGCGTGGCATTGTTTGCGCTGGATTGCCGGCCCTTCGGGCGCATGCCGACCAATTGCTGCTTCGCGCCAGATGGCGTGACGCTGCTGATCACGGAAAGCCAATCGGGGCAGATTCTGGCGGCGGAAATACCGGCGCCCTGAACGGGCACTTACGTCACCCTATCCAATTCCTGTTCCGTCATGCCGCCCGGCACCAGCGCCATCGGAATTTTCAGGCGTGACGCATGCCGCCCCGTCAGCGCTGAAATCAGCGGCCCAGGCCCGCCGCTGCCGGTCGCCATGGCGAGCACCAGGATGGAAATGCGCGGGTCTTCCTCGATCAAGGCAAGCAATTCCTCGCGCGCTTCGCCTTCGCGGATGATCAGCATGGGCATGCCGCCCGTAATTTCACTGACATGGGACGCAAGGCCGGCCAGCAGGCGCTCAGCCTCCGCACGGCGTTCTTCCTGCATCATCACGCCAACGCCGGCCCATTCGACCAGCTCCACCGGTTCCAGCACGCGGAGCAAGGCCACGCGCCCACCGCCCTTGCGCGCGCGCAGGCACGCATAGCGCAGTGCCACCGCCTGTTCGGCGCTATCATCCACCACCACCAGAAAAACGCGATCCCGTTTGGCCTTGGTCGCGGCAGCGGCGGCTTCTTCGGAACCGGTCATCAATTTCTCCTGAACAGCACGCTGCCAAGCCAGCCGGCCAGCGCAGCCAAGACAATACATAGCACGCCATAAAGCAGCGGCTGGCCCCGCGCCAATGAGGCGATATCCGCCGCCGTGCCAACGCGCTCCACACGCAAAGACAATTCCTGCCGCGCCATCACCCGGCCTTCGCGGGCGAGCAGTACTTCAATCTGATAATCCCCCGTCTGCACGGTGGCGGGGAAGGCGATGCGCGCGCTGAAAAGGCGTTCTCCCGCGCGGGCGACAGGTGCGGCATATTCCTGCCAGCGCCCATCGGCCTGTTTCAATTCCAACAATGCGGCGCGAAAGGCAGGGTTACGCGTACCCTCACTGCGCAGGCGCAGATTATCGAAGCCCAGGCGATATTGCCGCCGCTCATCCTCGGGCAGGATTTCCCAGACCCGGCGCGTGGCGGTCAGCGCATAAAACCCCGGCACTTCGGGAAAGCGCGTGGAAGGGCCATTCAGCCAAATGCCCAGCACATTGATCTTGCGGCGCACCACCACACCCTGGGTCGGCCCCGTCGCGACCACGATCAAATCTTCCGGCGGATCGCCGCCCAAGGGGTTTTGCGTCGCGCCAAAAACCAGCACGGATGCGCCGGTAAAGCCGGTGCTGATTTCAACCCGATCGGTGGAAAGCTCGGCCGTGATTGGGGTTGCGGCAAGCTCTGCAGGCCCGAACAGCCAGCCAAGCAACAACAGCGCGCGCGCGACCAGCTTCATAGCAGTGGGCTAAGGGTAAAGGCGCGGCTTGGCGTTTGCAGCAAGTTCCAAGCGAGCCCGATGGCAACGGATAAAACCAACAGCCCAAGCAGGGCGCGGGTTTCCTCGCCCCGCAGCTTGGTACCCATGGCGGCGCCAAACTGCGCGCCCGCCACGCCACCAACCAGCAGCAACATGGTCAGTACAATATCCACGCTGCCGACCTGCCAGGCTTGCAGCAGCGTGACATTGGCCGAGACGAACACCACCTGAAAAAGCGATGTTCCGATCACAATCGCGGTCGGCATGCCAAGGATATAAATCATGGCCGGCACCAGCATGAAGCCGCCACCAACACCCATAATGGCAGAGAGCACGCCAATGCCAAAGCCAATCAAAAGCGGCGGAATAACCGAAATATAGAGCCTGGAATCGCGAAACCGTAGCTTGAAGGGCAGGCCATGCAGCCAGGTATGTTCATGCAGCTTGCGCCGCGGTGCCGTGCCGCGCCGACGCCGGAGCAGGGCCGTGACGCTTTCCCGCACCATCAGCGCGCCGACAATGCCAAGGATGACAACGTAAAACAGGGTTACCGCGATATCCACCTGGCCCCAGCGCTTCAGCAAAGCAAAAATCTGCACGCCAAGCGCAGAACCAAGCAGCCCGCCTGCGAATAGCGTGAGCCCCATGCGCCAATCCACATTGCCGCGCCGCCATTGCGCAATCAGGCCGGAAATGGAAGCGCCGAGGGTTTGATTGGCGCCAGACGCCACTGCAACAGGGGATGGAATGCCAATCAGCATCAAAAGTGGTGTCAGCAGAAAACCGCCACCCACGCCAAACAAGCCCGAAAGCCAGCCCACGCCAAAGCCGATGCCAAGCAGCAGCAGCGCATCCACACTCATTTCAGCGATGGGCAGGTAGACCTGCATCGCGATTCCAATCAGTCCAAACGTGAGCCTTATGCGAAGCTTCTACCTTGCGGCGGAACCCCGCAAGGGGGTTATCGGCGCGTTACAAGGCAGGAATGCGGCGGCGGGCCTAACGACGCGTAGCGAAAGCCACGAGCGCGAGGAAAACCAGCCCCAACAGCGCGAAGCCGGCAATGGCAAAGGGCGGTCCTATGCCATCCGCCAGCGCCCCCAATACCAGCACGCCAAGCGGGCCTGTACCGATGCAGGTGGTTGTCAGGCCCAGAATGCGCGAACGTGCCTCGACTGGCGCTTCCATCATCACAATGCCGGTTTGCAGGCTGGCAAAGGCCGCCGTGCCGAAGCCGCCCAGCATCAAAAACAAAGCGGCGAGCCAGAGTGAAGGGGCGAGTGCGGCCAGCGCCAGCACCGACAGGAAGGCGGTTGAGCCCAGCAGCAAAAGACCCCTGCCCGCCTGCGGCCCGCGCCGCAGCGCCAGCGCCAAGCCAGAGATCAGCGCGCCAAGTGGCTCAGCCGCAGCAAGGAAGCCGATTTCAATGGCACTCGCCCCAAAGGCGCGGTCACCAAAGGCCGGCAGGATGGAGTTGTAGGAAAAACCAAAAATATTCATCACCAGCGTCACGCCAAGCACGGCGCGCAAGGCAGGATGGGCAAGCGCGAACCGCAAAGCCTCAGCCACCTCAGCGAATAGGCGACGCGGCACCAAAGCGCGGCGCGGCTGGCTGTAAGAAACAGTGGAAACCAAGCCAAGCGCTACAAGATAAATCACCGAAGCGATGATATAGGCCACCGTAACGCCAAGGGTTTCATACAAAACCCCACCCAACATTGGCCCCAACATGCGCGTTGTGCTGCCTGTTGTCGTATCAAATGCCACTGCGGGGACAATACGCTCTGGCCCTGCGGTTTCCGCCACCATGCGCCGACGTGTGGCCAATTCATTGGTCCAGACCAGGCCACCGATCAGGCCATTAAACCAAAGATGCCATAGCGAAAGCCAGCCCAGTGCGGAAAGCACGGCGATGGTGATGGCGCCAAGCGCCGTCAGCACCTGGCCCGCCATGAGCAAGTATTTGCGATTGAGGCTTTCAGCCACCGCGCCCGAAAGTGCGCCCATCAGCAGCATGGGCAGGGCACGCGCCATGAGCACCAACGAAACCGCGAAGGCGGAGCGGGTGAGTTCATAGGCGAAAAGCCCGCTGACCAGCATTTCCACCCAACGCATGGAATTGGTCAGCCCGCCAGCACCCCAAAGTTTCAGAAAGGTGCGGTCGCCCAGCAAAACGCGCAGCGGTGACAGCTGCGCGGCGGCGGGTAACGCGGGGTCAGTCATAAAACCGCGCGCTACCCTTCAATTTCAATAGCCTGAGTCACCCAGATTCAGCAGCGGGAAGGCGCTGAAGACATGCGGCGCATTGGTCGCCAATGCCCCCGAATGGATGAAGCTTGGGTTGAGTTCGCTGAACTTCGTGGCGCCCAGCAAACCCATGGCAGTGTAGATCTCAGTTTCCATGATTTCGAGCATGCGCTGCACGCCAGCCGCGCCATCAGCCGCCAGCGCATAGCAGTAAAGCCGCCCAAGCCCGACCAGGTCAGCGCCAAGGCAAAGCGCCTTCACCACATCCGTGCCGCGCGAAAACCCGCCATCAATCCAAACCTTGGCGCGGCCACCGACCGCCTGCACCACTTCCGGCAGCACATCCATCGCACCCCGGCCATGATCCAACTGCCGCCCGCCATGGTTCGAGACATAAACCACATCAACGCCGTGTTCGCAGGCAAGCTTGGCGTCCTCGGCAGTCGCGATGCCTTTCAGAATGACAGGCATTTTGTACTTGGCCTTAAAGCGATCCACCTGCTTCCAGGAAAGCGCTGCCTGAAATTCAATACCCTGCACCCGCGCGCGCCAGGGCTTGGCGAAGCGGCGCGCGATATCGCGTTCGCGCCGGCTATAGACTGCGGTATCCACGGTGAAGCAGAAGGCATCATAGCCATTGGCGATGGAACGTTCAGCGTAATCATCAATGAAGCTATCATCGCCACGCACATAAAGCTGGAAGACCTTGGGTCCCGGCGTATTGGCCGCGGTTTCCTCAAGCCCTGGCTTGGTGACGGAAGATACAATCAGCGGCACACCAAAGGCCGAAGCGCCCTGCCCTGCTGTCGCCGCGCCATTGGCGCCGAAGCTTTCCAAGCCACCCACCGGCGCCAAGGCAACGGGCAGGCGGAGCTTCTTGCCGAACATCTCGGAAGTTGTGTCGATGGTCGAGACATCACGCAGCACGCGCGGGCGGAAAGCGAGTGTATCCAGCGCCAGCCGATTGCGGCGCATGGTGGTTTCGGTTTCCGTAGCCCCAGTCAGGTAATCCCAGATATTGGCATCGAGCCGATTTTTCGCCGCCTTGGCGAATTCGTGCATCGTCAGAAATTTGCCTTCAGTTTCACTCAACATTTTCTGTCTTCCTCAATGATCAACCAGCCAAAAACTCACGCGTCCAGCGCGCATAATCATCTTCGCGGAGCGCCGCCTTGCTCAGCGCAGCATCCGCAAGCCCCGGCAGCTTCCCGGGCGGCGTGCCATCGCGCAAGGCCTTAAGCGTGGCATGCACCGCTGCCATGGCGGCAAAGCTTGGCGCATGGCCCTGAAGGGCGATGCGCACGCCATGCGCCGCAAGCTTGGCCTTGTCGGCCAGTACGGGCGGCGTGCCGCCCAGCATCAAGGGTACGCCACCGGCGGCTTCCTGAAGCGCGGCAAGCTGCGCCCAATCCGCGACGCCCGTATAAAACAGCGCATCGGCGCCGGTTTTGGCATAGGCGCGCGTGCGCCGCACCGCTTCATCCAGGCCAACCAGATTGACTGCACTGGTGCGCGCTACAATCACAAGTGATGCATCTTCCCGCGCGCTAAGCGCGGCGTGGATTTTGCCAAGCCCGGCTTCAAGGGTGAGCAAGCCCGGCTCCCCGCCGCCATGGGCGCGGGGCAGATCCGTGTCTTCAATGGTGAGTGCGGCAACACCGGCAGTTTCCAATTCCTGCACAGTGCGCATCACATTCAGCGCATTGCCATAGCCGTGATCGGCATCCACCATCAGCGGTGGCGCCCCGGCGCGGCAGATGCGCCGCGCCTGTTCGGCGAATTCCGTCAGTGTCACCAGAATGAGGTCAGGCGCGCCAAGGACGGCGATGGAGGCGATGGAGCCCGCAAACATCGCGGTTTCAAAGCCAAGATCGGTCGCGATTCGCGCCGCGATCGGATCATGAACTGAAGCCGGGTGCACACAGGCATCCCCGGCAAGAATGGCGCGAAAACGCGCGCGTCGCGCCGAGGTATTCATCACAGCGGCAATCCCTTCCCCTTGTTGGGTTCAGTGTGCAACCGCGCGCCCGGCGGGGCAAGCCAGCGGATCAGGAAAGCGTGATCGTGATCAATTCTGTGATGAAGAAAAGGGTCGCCGCGAAAAAACCCAAACCGATCAGCATCAAGCTCAGGTTGGTCAGGGTATCGGCCCGGTGCGGCCTGGAGCTTTCGGGGGAAATGAGAAGCCCGCCCGTGCAGGGGGCTGACAGGGTCACCCGACGCGCATTCACGCTGAGACCCGGTCCTGTAATCTTTCGCGCCAAATTGAATTGAGAAACCATGAAACAACCTCCGGTAATTATTTACCGGTTTTTCCGATATGTCGTCAAGACCCTCAATTTTGGCGCTTCAAACTTCCGAGGCAATCCTGCGCATATCCGCAAGCAGGGCGCGAATCGCGGCCAATTGCTCACGGGCGGCTTCCGGATCGGCCGCTTCAGTCATGCTGCCACCAGCGCTGCGCCAAATCTGAAAAGCAAAACGCCCCTTACTGGCAAGGCTGGAAGGGTGGCCGATGCCTTCCAATTCGCCAGAGACGATTTCCAAAAGCGCGCCGAATTGATCGGCGACTTCGCCGGCAGAAAGGGGCGCGACCGAAATGCTTTCCGAAGCGCTGCGCGGCATATCCGGCATCAATTCCAACAACGATAGATCAAGTGCGAGCAAAAGACGCTTCAGGGTTTCATGACGCGGTCTGGTCTTGCCGGTTTCCCAATCGGCAACGGTAGCTTGAGAGGCACCGATCAGGTCCCCCAGCGAAACTTGTGATAGCCCTTTGGCGCGCCGCGCCATGCGCAGACGGCGTGACCATTCAGGAACTTCCGAGTCGGGTATACGCAAAGCCATGCCCCTGTTCACCATTGACTTTTGCACAAGTCCAAGGGGTTCTTCCTATATTTTTAAGCATGGGCATCGTTTTTACGGTTAGGCGATCGGCCTTGCGGAAAAATCCAGCCCAGCATGGGGGAAGCGGCAATGGTCACTTCTATTTCTTGTGCCGTGCAGGCCGCGAAATTTCTTTCAGCCTGTTGCAGCATGGAGCGCATCACAATTCTTACGCGAATGAAGGCCTGCCCAGGTACAAGCGGAAATAAACCCTTCCAGCCCAAACCGGTTGAGGAATACTCGCTCAAAAAAAGGAATGATCTACCAGCCCAAGAATGGGCGTATTTTATTAAAAAAAAATTCAGAAGGAATATGGCGCGCCCGAAAGGATTCGAACCTCTGACCCCCAGATTCGTAGTCTGGTGCTCTATCCAGCTGAGCTACGGGCGCCCTTAACGAGCCGACGGATAGCGGAGCAACGCCAAAGGCGCAACCCCGCAACTGTCGCTAAATTATCAGGAAGCGAGTTTATCCAATTCTCGCACCACCGCTTCACCCATCACGCTTGTGCCAACACGCGCCATGCCGGTTTGCATAATGTCAGCGGTGCGCAGACCGCCGCCCAGCACCTTTTCAACCGCCGCTTCCACCAACCGCGCATCTTCCTCCATCCCGAAGGACCAGCGCAGCAGCATGGCGAAGGACAGGATCTGCGCGCAGGGATTGGCGATGCCTTTGCCGGCGATATCGGGTGCCGACCCATGCACCGGTTCATACAGCGCATGACGCCGCCCAGAAGCATCCACGGCGCCCAGCGTGGCCGATGGCAGCATGCCAAGCGAACCAGTCAGCGCGGCGGCCAGATCAGAAAGCACATCGCCGAACAGATTGGACCCCAGGATCACATCAAACTGCTTGGGGCGAGAGCAAAGCTGCATCGCACAATTATCGGCATACATGTGTTCGAGTTCGACATCGGGAAATTCCGCCTTGCCGATCTCACCCACTACGGCGCGCCATAGGCGCCCGGATTGCATGACATTCGCCTTTTCGACGCTGGTGACCTTGTTGCGACGCTTGCGCGCCAGATCAAAGGCAATGCGCGCCACACGGGCGATTTCGTCTTCAGTATAGACTTCCGTATCAATGCCGGTGCGCTTGCCATTGGCATCCGTATGGATGCCGCGCGGTTCACCGAAGTAAATGCCGCCGGTGCTTTCACGCACGATCATCACATCAAGCCCGCGCACCAGATCAGCCTTGAGGCTTGAGGCATCCACCAGCGCATCCAACACCACGGCGGGGCGCAGATTGGCGAAAAGCCCAAGATCCTTCCGCAGCCGCAGCACACCCAATTCCGGGCGCTTGTCGAAGGGCATGGAATCCCATTTCGGGCCACCGACGGAACCAAACAGCACCGCATCCGCAGCCTTGGCACGTTCCACCGTTTCATCCGAACAGGGCGTACCTTGCGCATCCAAAGCAGCGCCGCCCACGAGCCCTTCCTCAATATTGAAGGACACATGGCGGCGGCGATCCATCCAATCCACCACGCGACGCACTTCGTGCATCACTTCGGGGCCAATCCCGTCGCCGGGCAGGATCAGAAGCTTCTTGTTCGATGACATGGCGTTTTCCTTCTCGCCCCGGCGTCCCGCCAGGGCGTGTGTAAATCAGGCATACAGCCAGGGCTGGGCAGCGCGCTGGCGAGATTCAAAACTGTCAATCGCTGGCGCGTGCTGCATGGTCTGGCCGATATCATCCAAGCCATTCAGCATCAGATGCCGGCGGAGCGGATCTATCTGGAAGGGAATCTCCTCCCCATTCGGGCGCACGACCACCTGGCGTTCCAAATCAACGCTGATGCGCGCATTGCCGCCCATCTTCGCGTCTTCCATCAGCTTTTCGCAAATCTCGCGCGGCAGGCGCACCGGCAGCACGCCATTCTTGAAGCAGTTATTGTGGAAGATATCGGCGAAATCCGGCGCGATCACGCAGCGAATACCGAAATCGAGCAAGGCCCAAGGCGCGTGTTCACGCGAAGACCCGCAGCCGAAATTCTCGAACGCGATCAGCACTTCGGCTTTGCGATAGGGTTCCTGGTTAAGGACGAAGTCCGGGTTTTCCGCACCATCTTCCTTGAAGCGAAAATTGGCAAAAAGATTCTTCCCGAAGCCAAGCCGGCTGATGGATTTCAGAAAGCGCGCTGGGATGATCTGATCGGTATCCACATTCGCCTTGGGCAAAGGTGCGGCGATACCCGTAAGCTTGGTGAAGGCTTGCATATTACAGGGCTCCCTTCGGCTGATAGTCACGCACATCGGCCAAATGGCCGGCAAGCGCCGCCGCGGCGGCCATGGCCGGGCTCAACAAATGGGTCCGCCCGCCGGGGCCCTGACGGCCTTCGAAATTGCGGTTGGACGTGCTGGCGCTGCGCTGACCAGGCGTGAGTTTATCGGGGTTCATGCCAAGGCACATGGAACAGCCCGCTTCGCGCCATTCAAAGCCCGCTTCGCGCAGAATGCGATCAAGCCCTTCGGCTTCGGCTTGCTTCTTCACCAGGCCCGAACCCGGCACGACCAGTGCGCGCACATGATCCGAAACGCGCCGGCCTTTCGCAATGGCCGCGGCAGCGCGGATATCCTCAATGCGGCTATTGGTGCAGGAACCGATGAAGACGACATCAACCTTGAGATCAGTCAGGCGCTGGCCGGGGGTCAGGCCCATATAGTCAACCATGCGCTGCAATTGCGCACGCTTGGCTTCATCGCCCTCATCCGTTGGGTTCGGCACAATGCCGGTGATCGGCAGCACCGCTTCCGGATTGGTGCCCCAGGTCACTTGCGGCGCGATTTCATGCGCAGCCAAGCGCAATTCCTTGTCGAAATGGGCACCCGCATCAGAAGGCAGCGTCTTCCACCATTCGATGGCGCGCTTGAAGGCTTCACCCTTCGGGCCATTCGGCGTTTTCGCGATGTAATCGAAAGTGGTTTGGTCCGGTGCCACCATGCCAGCGCGCGCACCGCCTTCGATCGTCATGTTGCAGACAGTCATGCGGCCCGCCATATCCAGCGCGCGGATCGCATCCCCGGCATATTCAATCACGTGGCCGGTGCCGCCCGCCGTGCCGATCTTGCCGATGATGGCCAGCACAATATCCTTGCCGGAACAACCAAAAGCGAGGTTGCCATCCACCGAAACACGCATGTTCTTGGCCGGCTTTTGCAACAGCGTCTGCGTCGCCAGCACATGTTCCACTTCCGATGTACCAATGCCAAACGCCAGCGCCCCCATGGCGCCATGGGTCGAGGTATGGCTATCACCGCACACAATCGTCATGCCGGGCAACGAACGGCCCAATTCAGGGCCGATCACATGCACAATGCCCTGACGGTCATCGAGCAGCGGAATGTAAGGCACGCCGAATTCAACGACGTTCTTTTCCAACGTTTCAACCTGCAAGCGGCTTTCGGGGTCCACAATGCCGGTGCGGCGGCTGTCATCGGTCGCGATATTGTGGTCCACCACAGCCAGTGTCGCATCCGGGCGGCGCACCTTGCGCCCCGCAGCGCGCAGGCCATCAAAAGCCTGCGGCGTGGTCACTTCATGGGTCAGATGCAAATCAATGTAGAGCAGCGCCGTGCCATCCGGCAGGGTTTCAACAACATGCGCGTCCCAAATCTTATCGAACAGCGTGCGCGGCTTCTGCGCTGACATTTCATCTTCCCCCTTACATCACATGAAAACGCCGCGCCTTTCAGCGCGGCGCGTTTAATTCAGCCTTCGGCAGGCTTGGCGGGGCTAGCAGCCTTCATGCCCAGCTTTTCCGCAATGCGTGCGGATTTGCCGGTGCGGCCACGCAGGTAATAGAGCTTCGCGCGACGCACCTTGCCGCGACGCATCACCTGAATTTCCGCGACATTCGGGCTATACAGCGGAAACACGCGCTCCACGCCTTCGCCATAGGAAAGCTTGCGGACGGTGAAATTGCTCTGCACGCCCTTGTTGGAACGCGCGATCACAACGCCTTCATAGGCCTGGGTGCGGATGCGTTCGCCTTCCACCACCTTCACCATCACGCGCACCGTGTCGCCTGGGCCGAAATCCGGCGTGGTGCGGGCAGCGGCAAGCTTGGCCTGCTGATCAGCTTCGAATTGCTGCAAGATATTCATGTTGGTACCCTTTCTTCGGTTTCTTTAGGCGGCGGCGGGATGGCCGGCAATGGCCCCCGCGCCTCCGCGCGCTGTTTCATGCCGCGCCCAAAGATCGGGGCGGCGTTCCTTTGTGATTTTCTCGCTTTCGGCCCGGCGCCAGGCCGCAATGGCGGCGTGATGGCCCGAAAGCAGTACCTCCGGCACGGCGCGCCCTGCCCATTCGGCCGGGCGCGTATAATGCGGGTATTCCAAAAGCCCCTCAGTGCCATGGCTTTCCTCGGCAGCGCTTTCCGCTGCCCCCATGACCCCTGGCAGCAAGCGCACACAGGCATCGAGCAGCGTGAGCGCGGCCAATTCCCCCCCGCTCAGCACGTAATCGCCGATCGAGACTTCCAGCATGCCGCGCGCTTCAATGACGCGCTGATCCACACCTTCATAACGCCCGCAGAGCAGCACCGCCCCCTGCCCCGCCGCCAATTCGCGGACCAGCGCCTGATCCAGCAACCGCCCGCGCGGCGTCAGGTAGATCACGGGCCGGGCAGGCGTTTCGGCCAAGGCCGCGCCAATGGCCGCATCTACCACATCCGGGCGCAGCACCATGCCAGCACCTCCCCCAAAAGGCGTGTCATCCACGCTGCGATGGCGGTCCTTGGCATGGTCGCGAATATCATGCGCGACTAGCGACCAAAGCCCTTCGCGCAAGCCACGCCCCGCGAGGGAAAGCCCAAGCGGCCCCGGGAACATTTCCGGGAAAAGCGTCAGCACATCGGCGCGCCAGCTCATGCCACGGCCTCCTTGCCATCGGGCGGGGTCACCAGCACTTCGGCCGGCGGCACCACCACAAGGCGGCCGGAAGCGATATCCACCACCGGCACCACCTGGCGCGTGAAGGGCAGCAGCATTTCATGCGGCCCTTCAATCACCAGAAAAGCCCCGCCGCCATGGTCTTCCACCGCGCGGATGCTGCCAAAGGCTTCACCCGCTTCCGTCACCACCTGAAGGCCAATCAGATCAGCCAGGTAGAATTCATCTTCCTCGGTAGGGGGCAGAGCCTCCCGCGCGACGAAAAGCCGGGTGCCGGTCAGGCGCTGCGCGGCATCACGATCCGCGACGCCTTCAACAGCGACCAGATCAGGCCCTTTGACCGTCAGACGGAACTGCCGTGTGCCGGCCTCATCAGAAAGCGGGCCATAGGCGGTGATGGCGGCAGGATCGGCGGTGAAGGCACGCAGGCGCAAAAGCCCGCGCACGCCATGCGGCCTGCCGAACTCCCCGACCATAATGCGCTTGCCGCCCATCTGCCGTGCTGCCCTTGGCTATCGCCTGCTTCAGCCGGCCGCGGCGGCGGCAGCGCGTTCCTGCGCCTTCTTCTTGGGCTGCGCCTGCTTCGTCTGCGCCGGGATCGCCGGCATGGCGATCAGGCCAGCCTTGCCCAGGAAGCGCGCCACGCGTTCGGTCGCCACCGCGCCATTGCCGATCCAATGCTTCAGGCGATCTTCCTGCAGGCGAATACGCTCTGCATGGTCAGACGGCAGCATCGGGTTATAGGAGCCCACCTTTTCGATGAAGCGGCCATCGCGCGGGCTGCGGCTATCGGCGATCACGATGTGATAATAGGGGCGCTTCTTGGCACCAGCGCGTGCGAGGCGAATCTTGAGACCCATCCGGGTATTCCTTTCTTTACAGAACTAAAGACTTGGGGTTGGTGATGGCCGTCATCAGAACGGCCTCCGGCCTTGGGGGAGCAGCGCGGCAAGCCCGCCACGCATCAGCCCCTTCTGGCCGATCTTACTCATCCGCTTCATCATGGCGGACATATCGTCAAATTGCTTGAGCAGACGGTTCACATCCTGCACCGTGGTGCCGGAACCAGCCGCGATGCGGCGCTTGCGCGATGCCTTCAGCAGATCAGGCGTGCGGCGTTCCTTGGGCGTCATGCTGGAAATGATCGCGGCCTGACGCTTCAGAATGGCGGTATCCAGGTTGGCACCTTCCAACTGCGCCTTCACCTTCTGCACGCCCGGCAACATGCCAAGAATACCTTGCAGGCTGCCCATCTTGCCGATTTGCTTCAGCTGCGCCGCATAATCATCCAGCGTGAACTGGCCCTTTTGCATGCGCGCGGCGAGCTTTTCAGCCTCCGCCTGGTCAATCGTCTCGGCGGCTTTTTCCACCAAGGAGACGATATCGCCCATGCCAAGAATACGGCCCGCGATGCGATCGGGGTGGAAATCTTCAAGCGCATCCAGCTTTTCGCCAGCGCCCAAAAGCTTGATCGGTGCACCGGTCACGGCCCGCATGGAAAGTGCCGCACCACCGCGCGCATCGCCATCCACGCGCGTCATGACAATGCCGGTAACACCGACCTTTTCCTGGAAAGCCTTGGCGGTATTCACCGCATCCTGCCCGGTCATGGCATCAACGACCAGCAAGGTTTCATGCGGCTTGGTCGCGGCCTTAACCTCGGCCACTTCGGCCATCAGCACTTCATCAATCGCAAGGCGCCCGGCCGTGTCCAGCACGACAACATCGTAAAGTTCCCGCCTGGCGACATCCATGGCGCGGGC
>CAMCEP010000035.1 GCA_945873675.1 Asaia bogorensis | reverse complement strand
CTATTTTGTGTGCATCCACCCGTTCGAGGACGGGAATGGCCGTATCGGCCGGGCGATATCCGAGATGGCATTGTCTCAGGGGTTGGGTGAACCAGCCCTGTTGGCGCTGTCGCAGACCATTCAGTATGACCGCAAGCGCTACTACGTCATGTTGGAACAGAGTAACAAGGAGCTGGAGGTCACCGCTTGGCTTGAGTATTTTGGGGAGACGGTCCTCGATGCCCAGGCCTATGCGTTGCGTCTGGTGGACTTTCTCATCGCCAAGACGCGCCTCTACGATCGGCTCCTCGGCAGTCTCAATGAGCGTCAGGAGAAAGTACTGGCGCGAATGTTCAGGGAGGGGGTTGAGGGCTTCAAGGGCGGATTGAGCGCGGAAAACTACATGGCCATCACCGGCGCGTCTCCAGCCACAGCCACCCGGGACTTGGCTGATCTGGTCGTGAAGGGGGCGCTAACTCGCACGGGGGAGCGTCGGCATACGCGTTATTGGCTCAAGATCGATGGTGCGAGACCGCAGTCAGGCTGAGTCAGAAGCCCTTAGCCCCAAGCGGCCTGTAAGGACTGGGTGCGAACAGCACTTCGCTTAGGCGGGAGCGTGACTGCGACTAAGCCCTCAAATGGCCGCGGTAACAAACCGCCTGCGTCGTTTACGTGTCCCCGCATCAACCAATGCCGAACCAAACACACAAGGCTATTGGCAACCGCCAGTGGGCTTTTTGCATGTCGGATCACAGGCAAACCCTCAGCACCACCAGCACGAAGCAGCGCCGTCAGGTGGCCAATCAGTTCAATGCGAGGCTCGCCGCCCGCGATCAGCGGCGCGCTCACCGACAGGCGCTGCGACGCGGCATTACGACCGGCATGGGCACCAACTTCGTACCCATCCGGGGAGCCCCACCTTTCTTTCCCGTTGGAGCCTCTGTCATCTGTTTTTATGGACGATCTTAAGGTCGCTCATAAGTACGGGGGGTGATGATGGGGCTAGAGATAATTTCTGGCGTTGAGCGGCGGCGCCGTTGGTCTGTGGCTGATAAGCTTCGGATTGTGGCTGAGGCTGATGAGGCTGGCGCCACGGTTGCGGAGGTTGCCCGTCGGCATGAGATCAGCCGGAGCATTCTCTGGGCATGGCGCAAGCAGGCGCGCGCTGGCGTGCTAACAACGCCAGGGCCGCTCGGTTTCCTGCCGGTAGTCGTTGATGCAGCAAGTGCTATGGATGCTCCGATTACGGCAGCCAATGCGCCATCGTCGGTGTCTGTCCCGGCCGAGGCTCCGCCGCAACCAGATCAACGGCTGATCACGATCACGCTTGCGAATGGCACGCGACTGGAAATCGGCGCGGCACTCAGCCTGCCTGCACTATCGTGCATTATCGGTGCGCTGCGTTGATGCTGGCTATTCCGCCTGGCATGCGTGTGTGGCTGGCGTCAGGCCATACGGATATGCGGCGCGGCATGAATGGCCTTGCGGCCCAGGTACAACAATCACTGGGCCGCGACCCTCACGCGGGGGATCTATTTGTCTTCCGCGGTCGCCGCGGTGATTTGATCAAGATCCTCTGGCATGATGGGCTCGGCATGTCGCTTTATGCCAAACGGTTGGAGCGTGGCCGTTTCGTATGGCCCTCTGTCATGGCCGGATCGGTCTCGATCATGGGCTCACAGCTTGGCTACATGCTTGAAGGTATTGACTGGAGAAATCCGCAGCACACTTGGCGCCCTGCAAGCGCGGGGTGAATGAATTTATGTGCTGAAATCGTACATTTCCTCTTTGCAGATCGGGTGTGATGTGATTCGATTCTTGGCGTGACAACGCCCGCGCCACATATCCCCGAAGATATTGAAACACTGCGCGCGGCCTATATCGCAAGCCAGGCAGCACTTGCAGCGGAGAGATCAGCACTCATCGCAGAACGCGCGGGGCGTGTCGCCGAACAGGCAGCATTGGCGAGTGCGGAAAACACCATCGCCCATCTCAAGAAACTCATCGCACGCCTGCAACACGACCGCTACGGCGCAAGCTCCGAACGCAGCCGAAGGCTGGTTGATCAGTTGGAATTGCAGCTCGACGAACTCACTACCGCACAATCCGAAGCCAAGACCAGAGCGGAAATCAATCGCCTGGCCAGTACGCAGTCCGCGCCAGACACCAAGCAGGACAAGGCGCAGAACCACCCCAAGCGCACCCCACTGCCCGATCATTTGCCGCGCGAGAGAATCGTCCTGCCCTCACCAAGCGCCTGCCCCTGCTGTAATGGCATGCTTGTGAAACTCGGCGAGGATGTGACCGAAACGCTGGAAGTCATCCCTCGGCAATGGAAAGTCATCCAGACAGTGCGGGAGAAATTTGCCTGCCGCAGTTGTGAGGCCATCACTCAGCCGCCCGCGCCCTTTCACCCGATCATGCGCGGCAGGGCGGGGCCGTATCTCCTCGCCACCATTCTGAGGCGAAATTCGGTCAGCACCTGCCGCTCAATCGGTTGAGTGAGACCTTTGCGCGTGAGGGCATCTACCTCAGCACATCGACGATCGGGGATTGGGTGGGCGCCAGCACCGCGACGATCACGCCGCTCATGATGCTGATTGAGGCACATGTGCTGGCGGCCGAGCGGCTGCATGGTGATGACACCACTGTGCCGGTCCTGGCGGCAGGGCGCACCGATGTCGGGCGTTTTTGGACCTATGTGCGTGATGATGCGCCCTTTGGTGGCACGGACCCGCCCGCGGCGATGTTTCGCTATTCCCGAGATCGAAAAGCCATCCATCCCGAACGCCACTTGGCCAATTACACCGGCATTCTGCAGGCGGATGCCTGTGCCGGGTTCAATGGGCTCTATGCGTCAGGGCGACAACCAGGGCCAATCCTGGAGGCGGCATGCTGGGCCCATGGCAGGCGGAAATTGTTCAAGCTGGCCGAGCTGCATCACATGCCACTCGCCATTGAGGCCGTGCGCCAGATTGATGCGATATTCGCCGCCGAAGCCGCGATCAATGGCAAGCCTGCGGCTGAGCGGCTTGCGGTGCGCCAGCGCGACATCGCGCCATTGGTATCCGCGCTTGAGGCATGGATGCGTGCCGAACGGGCGAAGCTCTCGCGCCACAATGACCTTGCCCAAGCCATGGATTACATGCTGAAGCGTTGGGGGGCTTTCACGCGGTTCCTGAGTGATGGCCGTATTTGCCTGACGAATAACGCCGCCGAGCGCATGTTGCGCGGCGCGGCACTTGGTCGGAAGGCTTGGCTTTTTGCGGGCTCCGACCAGGGCGGAGAGCGCGCCGCCGCCATGTACAGCCTGATCCAGACCGCAAAGCTGAACGGCGTTGATCCGCGCGCCTGGCTTGCTGACGTGCTGACCCGTATCGCCGATATGGCGCAGCAGAGACTTCATGAATTGCTGCCCTGGAATTGGAAAATGCAGCAGAACATGGCGCCCAGCGCAGCGTGAAGATCAAAACACCGTGGGACTCGGCGGATGGTTACCCAACTTCCGCCCACTCCGCGGCATCAGTCGCGGCGCCGCCGCGCCGGGGCAACCCACTCGCGCGGCCGGGCACCTGGCAGCGCCTGCTCGCGCTGGGCGATGGCCGTGTCGGGGGCGTTCGTGAACACGCCATTCACGCCGTTTCGGAACATCGTCGCGTGCAGGTCGGGGTTCGCATTGGACAGCGTATAAACATGCACGAACAGCCCCGCCGCGCGCAGCCTTTGCAGGCAATCCGCATCAGCTTGGGCAGCCTGGGTGCCGACGCCATCAGCGCGCGCGGCAATCGCCGGGATATCCGCACTGGCCGGGCATTGCGGGGAAAGCTGCACCACCGGCAGCGATGATTGGCGCGAGAGGTAGGCCACCACCTCACCATCGAAAGACTGAAGAATGACATTTCCGCGGCGACCGTCGAACAGCCTGCCATGGCGGGGATGAGCGAGCTCGGCCAGCATCGCATCCGCCAGGGCGCGGTTGTAGCTGTTGAGCCCCTGGCCAATGGTTTTCACCTCTGGATAGACGCCCACGATGCGCCCGGTGGATGCGTGGAGCGCGCGCAACTCGTCCAGCACCTCGGCGAAGCTCGGCACCCGCAAGCCTGCGGCACCCGCCCCGGGTGGCGCATAGGCGGCGCCGCCGCGAGAGATAGCCTGCAGGCCCTGTAGCTGTCTGAACGTGATTTGATCGATGTTGCTCGGCAGGGTGGGGTGAGATGCGATATTCGTAGTCGCGCCGAGCGCGCGGTCGTGGCGGGCCACCGCGATGCCATCGGCGGTCAGTAGCAGGTCGGGCTCGATGAAATCGGCGCCCTGCCGGATGGCAAGGTGATAGGCCTCCATCGTGTGTTCGGGCAAGTATTGGCTGGCACCGCGATGGGCGATCACCAGCGGGCGCTCTCTGGCCGATTGGGCCGCGGCGCTGCAGGTGAGCGCGACAAACAGAGCCAGGGTGAGACTGGAGAGATGCGACGGCATGGCGCGTTCTATGCTCTGTTCCGGTCCTTGGCGTTGATGGGAAGCCTAGCCCGGCGGATGCGCCCGAGACAATTGCTGCCACGCGTCGTCGGGCCGCCGATAAGCGGCGCAGGTCACGGCAATTGGCGGCTGGTCCAGCCTGTCTGTTGTATCCATGCCACGGGACACGGCTCCATCAGTTTAGGCCGCGTGACCCCTTCTGGCTGGCGCCCGTTTAGGATTGACACCACCATTTCTGACGCCGAACAAAGCAGCGGATTCACCGTCTGAGTGGGTACATTCAGGGGGGGGCACGTCACGATACCCGCTGTCATTGCGGAACGTCGAGGACCTGCTGCACGAGCGCGGCATCGACAAATCGCACCCCGTCCCGCGACAACGGGTTCGTTCAATCCCACAGCACTTCAAGCCGATTGCCCTGGTTTTTGCCCCGCCGCTGTTGCACGATTGTTTGAGGTGGTGCTAACAAAATGGTCTGAGGTGCTTCGCCGATTAAGTGTGCCGGAAGGCAGCGGTTGGCGTTAAGACCACGAGCCGCTTATTCGGGCGCGATGGTCGGTATCCGTTTGTCCACCATTCCCGCGATGGCGCTCCTGGGCCTTATGTGCCTCAGGCGATCGGACCGGCGGCGCAAGATGCGGCCCGGCTTGACGTCGTCGACTTCTGAAGGGGCAGGGCGATCATGAGTGGCGGACTTCTGGCGCTACTAGACGACGTGGCGGCGATCGCCAAGGTTGCGGCTTCGTCACTGGATGATATTGCAGCGCAGACCTTAAAGGCTGGATCGAAAGCCGCTGGCATTGTCATTGATGATGCCGCTGTGACGCCGCGCTACGTGGTCGGATTTGCCTCCGACCGCGAACTGCCGATCATCGGCAAGATCGCGTGGGGCTCGATCAAGAACAAGCTCGTGATTCTGCTGCCCGGTGCGCTGGCGCTGAGCTTCTTCGCGCCCTGGGCGATCACACCGTTATTGATGGTTGGCGGGCTTTTTCTATGCTTCGAAGGCTATGAAAAGGTGCGTGCGCTGATTTCGCCGCATGCGGAGGCTGGCGACCCAGCGCCCGCCCTCGGCGAGTCGCTCGACGCCAAAGCGCTCGAAGACCAGAAAGTCGCCAGCGCCATCCGCACCGACATGATCCTCTCAGCCGAGATCATGGCGATCACGCTCGGCCAGATCACAACACCGACGTTTCTCAACAAGGCCATGGTGCTGGCAGCCGTCGGCATCGCTGTGACCGTCGCGGTCTATGGCGCAGTTGCCCTGATCGTGAAGGCTGATGACCTTGGCGTGCATTTGGCGAAGAACCGGGCGGGCATTGTTCGTGTCATAGGCCGCGGGCTGGTCACGGGTATGCCACCCTTTCTCAAGCTGCTCAGCATCATCGGCATGCTGGCCATGCTCTGGGTCGGCGGTGGCATCATCCTGCACGGAATGGCGGAGATGGGCTGGAAAGTGCCGGAATACGGCCTGCTCGGCTTCGCCAAGCAGGTGGGGGATGCAATCGGAGTAGCATCAGGCTTCATCGCATGGTTCATCCACGCGTCCGGCGGGGCGCTTGTGGGTTTGGTGCTCGGCTGGGTCGTGGCTATGGGGCTGACGAAGACGGGTGTGTTGAAGCATTGATGTGCTGCTGGTGGCATGCGTTTCATAATTCTTGCAGACCATGTGGAAAGTCGTGAGGGACTTCGATTTTTCGGTTGATCTGGTAGAATCGTAGCGTAGGAGGCAGTGTCAGAGGAAAATCGGCTTATGCCCGAAGCGTAAGTCGCTGGCCTTTGGGGCATGAGCAATCCCCACATCTTCCGCTACTTCAAGGCGTCGCCCGAGATCAGCCGCCTGGCGGTGATGATGTATGTCCGGTACCCGCTGTCATTGCGAAACGTCGAGGACCTGCTGCACGAGCGCGGCATCTACACCACACATGAGACGGTTCGGTTCTGGTGGAACCGTTTCGGGACGATTTTCGTAGCCAAGATTAGGCGGAGCCGGGTGTGGGCGATGCCATCATTCAAGCACCGGCAATGGCATCTCGACGAGGTTTTCGCGCCGGCCGTCAGCGTTGATGCCCACCGCGATGATGACGGTGTAAGCGCCGGAGTAAAACTGATCCGGGTGCCGTTTGAAATCTGACCCAGGCTTATGGTGCCCCTGTCATGTGGATGGGGGTCTTTATGCTTGTGGGAGAACTGGCATTGGAGATCCGTCTATTGGCCAAACGAGGCAAGGGTTTACGCGCGATTGCGCGAGAAGTTGGGGTATCGCGCAACACGGTGCGGCGCTAGCCACACGATGTTTATGGTGACAAACGGTCCAGTGAATGTCGCGCCCTCTCTCTTCGTGGCGCTGCCCATAATCCACCAACCGAGTATTTGACCGCCGACACTGGACTAGGTGTAAAAGATCCGATCAGCTTTCACGATCAAGGATCAGGAAAACAGCCATGCCCATGATCACCCGACCTGGACGACCATCGCTGCATGTGCGCGTTCACGACCACACCGACCCTTGGCGGGAGGCCCCCTGGCTCATCCTGCAGCATGGCTATGGAAGATCTGAAGTTTTCTGGCGTTCCTGGATTCCGTATCTCTCACGTTTTTACCGGATCGCCTGCCCGGATCTGCGCGGACTGGGTCAGTCGCCGCTTGATTTCGATCCTCATAAGGAAATCCATGTCGATGCCTTTCTCGATGATCTGGTCGCGGTGATAGATCATTTTGGCCAGGGAAAGCCTGTGCATTATTGTGGCGAGTCATTGGGGGGAATTCTGGGTATTGTGGTGGGTGCAACCATGCCTGAGAGGCTGCGCAGCCTGACTTTGCTCGCTGCACCAGTGACGATTCCTAAGACCACTCAGGAAGCTTTCGCCTGCGGTCATGCCTCTTGGCAGGAAGCGTTACGTATCATGGGCAGTAAGGGATGGTCCGATGCTGTGAATGTCGCCACGCGCTTCCCGCCCGAGGCAGATCCAGCACTGGTCAAGTGGTATGCGGAAGAAATGGGGAAATCGAACGTCGAAGTACTCATCGCCATTTCGCGTGTTGCAGCCAAGGTGGATGTTTCACCTTATCTGTCACAGGTGAAGGTTCCAACGCTTGGCCTATATCCAACTGCAGGTGTGGTAACGGGCTATGAGGAAGCGCAAATTCGCGCGGCTATTCCTGGCATCAAGGTGATCAATCTCCCAACGCGTTTCCACGCAATTCAGGTGCTGATGCCTGCTGCCTGCGCAACATCCCTCCTCCATTTTTGCGGTGAGATTGACGGCGTAGCGAATCGAGAATGAGGAACAATTAGTCCTGGCGTATTCCGAGACGCTGAATCAACGATCCCCAACTGGCCAATTCTTCGCGCATGAGAGCGCTCAATGGTTCCGGGCCAAGATCTCTCGCTTCGAGTGACTGGCCCGCAAATCTTTCGCGTACCGACGGCATCGCTGTTACGCGACGCAGATCAGCATCAATCTTTGCGACAATAGCATTTGGGAGCCCGACGGGGCCCAGCATGGCATACCAAGTGCCTGCATCGAAGCCCGGATAGCCTGATTCTCCCAAGGTGGGCACTTCCGGCAATGCCTGGGCGCGCTTGGCGCCTGTGGTGGCAATGGCGCGTAAGCGACCAGCCTGAACGGCAGGTACCGCCATGACCGGATTATGGAACATGGCCTGAACCTGTCCTGCGAGGAGTGCGGTATGTGCGGGTGCCGCGCCTTGGAAAGGAACATGCGTGAATTCAAGACCGGCGCGAATGCGAAAAAGCTCCGCGGTCAGATGCGTGGGTGTGCCTACCCCCGCTGATGTCATGGTGAGCTGCCCGGGATTGGCGCGCATCAGCGCTTCGAATTCCCGTAGGTTCGCCGCTGGAACCGAAGGGTGAACAACAACCACCAAGCTGTAATAGGCGATTTGCGTGATCGGCGTGAAATCGGCGATCGGTTCGAAAGCTAGGCGGCGATAAAGCGCTGCTCCCTGAACATGGGATGACGCTGCAAGCAGCAATGTGTGGCCATCCGCCACGGCCTTCGCTACGACATCTGCGCCGATATTGCCGCCTGCGCCCCCACGATTATCAATGATGACGGGCTGGCCCCACACTTCAGCCAATCGTTCCGCGACAATCCGGCCAATGGCATCCGCCGGGCCACCAGGCGGGAAGGGAACTACAAGGCGAACGGGGCGCGTAGGCCAAGTCTGAGCACGCGCTGGAACAGCAGCCAGCGCAGCCGGAAGGCTCAAAGCAAGTCTACGCGTAAGATGCGCGCTGTTGAAATGAGACGTCATGGCGTTGAAGCTCCCTCGCTTTTTCATTTTCAGATAGACTGCGCGATGATGGCTGACGCTAACCCTGAGTTAAGCTCAATGCAATCGGCCTGATTGACAGAAGCACCGCCGCGCGCCGAAGTTCAGACACAGATGACATAGGGAAAATCCAATGGAACTTGGCTTGAGAGGCAAAACCGCGATTGTCACCGGCGGGTCACTCGGCATTGGACGTGCCATTGCTCGGGAATTGGCGCAGGAGGGTGTTTCGGTTGCCATTATTGCGCGCGACCCTACGCGGCTTCAGGCAGCTGCCGCGGAAATTTCGCGCGAGACCAATACGCCCTGTAGCGCCATTCCCGCGGATCTGACCGATGCCACGCAGCTTGAAGCCGCTATGGCTGCAGCACAGAAAGCCCTTGGGCAGGTGGATATACTGGTGAATAATGCTGGCGCCACGCCAATGGGTCGTATTGGTGATACGGCGGATGAGGTTTGGTTGAAATCCATCAATCTAAAGCTGATGGGCTATATGCGCTGCGCGCGTATCCTCACGCCAGCTATGCGCGCGCGGAAATGGGGACGCGTCATCAATATCATCGGCCGGTCAGGTCATCAGCCTCGTCCAAATTATATTACTGGAAGCGCAGTTAATGCTTCTCTTTTGTCTTTCACGCTTGCTTTGGCTGCCGAATGTGCGCCGGATAATGTTCTTGTTACGGGCGTCAATCCTGGCCCCATAGCAACACCGCGTTGGGATACGGTTTTAGCGCAGGGTGCTGCGGATATGGGCCGAAGTGCCGCGCAAGAAAATGCCGCTGCAATCGCAACGGTTGCGCTGGGTAGGGTTGGTACGGTTGAGGAATGCTCTGGCCTTGTCGCTTTTCTGTGCTCAAATCGTGCGGGTTTCATAACTGGCACTAATATTGATATTGATGGTGGCGGGACACGCTGCATCTAAAGGATTATCACCATGCCCATGCTGGAAACCGCGCCTGGTATTCATGTCTATTATGCCGCTGATGATTTTACTGATCCTTGGCTGGCGGCGCCAACTACCCTGATGCTTCACGGTTTGGCCGAAAGCGGGGAGGCATTTCGCGCATTCGTGCCCGCGCTGGCGCGGAAGACGCGCCTGATCAGGCTCGACTTGCGCGGTTACGGTCAAAGCCCAGCGATACCCGCCGACCATACCTGGCGCTTTGATGATTTGGTGGTGGATGTGGTGCGCGTTATTGACGCTATCTCGGCATCAAAAGTGAATCTTGTGGGCGGTAAGATCGGGGGTACCATCGCGCTTGCGGTTGCGGCGCGGCATCCGCAATTGATCGATCGCTTGGCGGTACTTGGCGCGCCTGCATCGTTGCGCGATATGAACGCGCGCACCCCGTCCTGGAGGAAGCAGATTGCCGAGGAAGGTGTCGGCCCTTGGGTACGGGCCACCAATTCCGGGCGCATGGGCAGCCGAATGACGCCCACGCAACTTGAATGGTGGGCGGCGCTAATGGCACGTACTGCGGCTTCTACACTCGAGGGTTTTTTGCAGATGGTGCCTCATGTTGATGTCACGGATGAGGTGGCACGCATCACTGCTCCGACACTTGTTGTTACAACAACGGGCAGCGGCCTTGGGTCGGTGGATAGCGTGCGCGCCTGGCAGGAACGCATCATCGGATCCCGCCTGATGGTATTAGATAATGACAGCTATCATGTAGCCGCATCCGACCCGGATGAGACAGCTGCACTGGTTCGGGATTTCCTCTTTCCAGCCTAGTCGGCGCGTGCGCCCGATGCCCGCACCACACGCCCCCAGCGCTCGCGCTCGGCGGCGACAAATTGCGTAAAGGCGGCGGCATCAAGCTTGCCTGGCTCGGCCCCCGCACCAGCAAGGCGTTCGCGGAGTCCTGGTTCTGCCAGCGCTGCTAGAACCGCGGCATTCATCCGAGAGATTAGTGCTGGCGGCGTACCGGATGGTGCCGCCATGCCGAACCAGGAGGAGGCCTCAAAGCCAGGAAGGCCAGCTTCGGCCATAGTCGGCAACTCCGGCAAGGCGGCGGCGCGCTCAGCGCCTGCAACTGCCAAGGCGCGTACGCGTCCCTCTCGCACCTGTGGAAGAACGCCCGGCATATTATCGAAATAGAGCTGCAATCGCCCGGCAATCAGATCTGTCATCGCCGGTGCGGCCCCGCGATAGGGCACATGCACTATATCAATTGCGGCGAGGCTCTTGAGTAGTTCACCCGCAAGATGATTAGTGCCACCAATGGAGGAGGAGCCGAAAGTGAGCCTGCCGGGCTCTCGGCGCGCCATTGCAATAAGCTCCGCAAGGCTGCGGGCGGGGCTATCGGCCGGTACCATCAAGACGATGGGAACCTGGGCAACAAGTGCTACGGGTATCAGATCGCGTTCTGGGCTGAAGGGCATGGTGCGATAGAGATGTTCATTGATCGCAAAGGCAGGTGGTGCGCTGATAAGAAGCGTATGACCATCTGGCGATGCCTTGGCGACAATATCCGCCCCGATATTGCCCCCTGCACCGCTACGATTTTCAACCAGAAAGGGCTGTCCTAGCCTTTCACGCATACCCTCGGCCAAAAACCGCGCGACAATGTCGTTCGATCCGCCGGGGGGAAAGGGCACAATCAGCCGTACGGGCCGTTCTGGCCAAGCGGGCTGCGCCAGGATCTGCGTTGCTGGCAGTGAGAGTAAAACGCCAAGCGTCAAGCGCCGCGCGATTTTTATCATTATGGGCCCCTTTCCTGTTGTAGCTGTTGGCTAGTAAGCCGATCTTTGATTACGGGAGCATCGCGCGATAGCGATAACCCTTAAAGTGATAGCGGCCGGATGAATCGAAAGCATCGTGTTGTGTCCGTCGTCAAATGATTTGAGACCAATTGGCGGGCTGTGTAACGGAGTATCTGGCGCATCTGTGGATCATCTTATGCTGCGTGTTGAGGATGCATCAAGCTGCGGTGTTGGTGAGTTTTGCGCTTGATGCGCTCGCGCTCCAGCAGGATGGCCTGGTGAACGGCCCCGGGTTTGTCGGATGCTGTTTTGCTTGATTTACGCTGCCATGGCTGCTTGATCCAGTGAGGCATAGTAGCGTTCTTCGGCTTCCGCGGACGGGATATAGCCGATTGGTGCCAGCAAGCGTCTGTTATTGAACCAATCTACCCATTCCAAGGTGGCGAATTCCAGGGCCTCGAAGCTGCGCCACGGCCCGCGGCGGTGAATAACCTCGGTTTTGTAAAGCCCATTGATGGTCATGGTGAGAGCATTGTCGTAGCTATCGTCGACACTGCCGACAGAAGGCTTAATCCCGGCTTCCAGCAGCCTTTCCGTATATTTTATCGAGACATACTGGCTGCCCCTGTCGCCGTGATGGACCAGGCCGCCGCGATGCAGGGGCCACTTATCATGCCAAGCCTGCTCCAACGCATCAAGCACGAACCCCGTATGCGCCGTACAGCTGACACGCCAGCCGACGATCCGGCGCGAAAAGGCATCGATGATGAAGGCGACATAAACAAAGCCAGTCTAGGTCGAGACATGAGTAAAGTCAGAGACCCACAGCCGGTTCGGTGCCACCGCCTGGAATTCCCGATTGACGTGATCCTTCGGGCAGGGCGCCGCCTTGTCCGAAAAGGTCGTGCGCAGACGCTTTCCGCGAACCGCCTCCTCAATCCCATTCGCACGCATCAGGCGCGCAACGGTACAACGCGCGACACTGAAACCTTCTCGACCTAATTGGCGCCAGAGCTTCTGCGCGCCATAGACCTAGAAATGCGCCTTATGCACTCGCTTGATTTCCGGCAGCAGCAACGCATCCCGCTTGGCCCGTTTAGACAGAAGATCAGGATCGGCGCGCTTGGCTTGGTGATCGAAATAGGTTGACGGTGCAATCGGCAATACCATGCAGATCGGCTCTACACCGTGAACCCCGCGCTAATCATCAATGAAAGCGATCATGGCTTGAACCGGCGGTCGAGCTCCGCCTGCGCAAAATATGCCGATGCCTTAAATAAGCTCTCGTTGGCCTGGCGCAGTTCGCGGTTCCCTCTCCTGATCCAGCACCTCGCCATTCTTGTCTATCAGCGCCTACTCGGAGCTATCGAAAAGGTCACAGATTTCCTCCACAACCTCGGGGATATCGGGGGTACGATCGTTGCTCACGCTTGCTCCTCCAGCGCCCGGGCCACCGCGACAAGTGTGGCGTCGCTGCCGCGCGGGCCGATGATCGAAAAACCCAGCGTCCATTGAGGTGTGGCTCATATTATTTTCGAAACTTAGGCTACATGATTCTTAATCCCGAAGGAACAGTTTGGGCGAGGTTGGCGCGCCGACGGCTACGACCCTGCACGAAATGCTCGCCAAGGAACCCATGCTGGAGAGGGAAGTAAACGCCTTACTGACGCGCGCACACCAGGACGCGCGCGTAATGCTAACCGCTAACCTCTCTAGCCTCATGCGCGTCGTCCATGCCCTGCTCGATCGGGAAACCCTGGGCTGCGATGAACTGGCTGGCCTGATCATGTTACCCGATGTACTCTAAGGCCAGCCCGCCCCCGCCCAGGAAGCGCCTTGGTGACCGGATGCTGTTGTGCGTTCCGACCCGGATGCACAGTACGCCGATGCGGCACCCCGGTAACCTGGCGCCTCGAAAGCCTGCTGGTCAGCGCTATTCGCACCGCTTCTTTGCGAAATTCATCCGTGCTGCCTGTGCCCAGCGCTAATCTCCTTTGCCGCACAATATGTGATCATAAGAGCGGCACAAAACCGCGACAGGTCCAAAGCAGTAGGCTCACCGTCTGAGTGGATACATTCAGGGAGGCACGTCAGTCCCATAGGCCCTGACGCTGGACAATCCGGAAGAATAAGCCAGCGTAGCGCAATCAACGGGTGGAAGCCGTCAACCCGCCATCGACGACGAGTTCCGTTGCGGTCACGTATTTCGCCTCGTCCGAAGCAAGGAACAGCGCGGCATGGGCCACGTCCCATCCCTCGCCCATCTGGCCGATGGGAACGGCGGCGTTGCGCTTCGCCACGAACCCCTCCAGGTCGCCGCCCGCAAATTGTTCGGCGAGCTTGTCCACCAGCGGTGTGTACATGAGGCCAGGCAGCACGCAGTTCATGCGGATGCCGCGCGGAGCATAGGTAATGGCGGTGGTCTTGCTGAAATGGATCAGCCCCGCCTTGGCCGCCGAATAGGCCGCCTGGGGCTTGCCCGTGTATCGAATACCCGCCGTGGAGGCGATGCTGACCACGGCTCCCTTTCCCTGCTTCTGCATGATAGGCAGCACCGCTTGGCAGCAGAGGAAAGCGCTTTTGAGATTGACGGCAAGCTGGCTGTCCCACAGCGCCTCGTCCATCTCACCGGGGATAGCGGGTTCGGACTTGCCGACATTGTTCACCAGCACGTCGATGCGGCCGAAGCGCGCCATGCAAGCCTCGACCAGCCGAGCCACCTGCGCCGCATCCGTAACATCACCGGTCGCAACCTCGCAGATGCCGCCCTCGCCGGTGATGATTGCCTGAGTCTCGCGCGCCGCCGCCTCATTGATGTCCACGCCAAAGATGCGCGCGCCCTGCCGGGCGAAGAGCACCGCAATCGACTTGCCATTGCCCCAGCCAGGACCCACCGAGCCGCAGCCGGTCAGGAACACCACCTTGTCCGTCAGCCTGAACACGCGCGTCTAATCGATCTCGATGTTGGTGGCACGGATCACGGGCCTCCAGAGGGCCGCCTCATCCGCGATGAAGCGGGTGGCGCGCTCGGGCGTCGAATCCGTCACCGGCACAAAGGCCATGGCCTCCAGCGCGCGGGCCATCTCGGGCGTGGACATCACGGCGCGAGCGGCAGCGGAGAGCCGCTCCAGCCGGTCTGGCGGTGTGCCGGGAGGAGCGGCCAGGTAGTTGGCGAGACGGATCACGACGTCGAAGCCATCCTCGCGCGCGGTCGGCACCGCGGGCACCACCGCTGCGCGCTGCTCACCGAAGACGGAGATAATCTTGAGCTTCCCTTCACGGTGCTGCGGCAACAGTGCCGTGAAGGCGTCCACCGCGAAGGATATGACGCCGGAGAGGAGATCTTGGGTTAACGGCCCTGAGCCTCGGTAGGGCACATGCACCACGTCAAGGTTGCCTGCTCGCATCCGTAGCAACTCCGTCGCGAGGTGCGGGACGCCGCCGATGCCCGAGCTGCCATAGCTCAGTCGGCCCGGCTGGGCGCGGATCATGGCGATCAATTCGGCCAGGTTGTTGACGCCAAGCTGCGGGTTCACTGCCAGGCAGAGCGGCGTAATGCCGAGGATGGAGATATGCGAAAACCCCGTGACGGGATCAAAGGGCGGCACACGACGTGTAAGCGGGCCTGTGATCCCGGCCGTCGGGCTCTGGAAGATCAACGTGTACCCGTCGGGTCGGGCGCGATGCACCTCGCCCGAGCCGATAAGACCGCCCGCGCCGCCGCGATTGTCGATGACAACGGGCTGGCCGAGCGCCTGCCCGAAGGGCTCGGCAAATAGGCGCCCAAAAATGTCCGTGTTTCCTCCGGGCGGGAAGGCCACGACCATGCGGATGCGAGAACTGGGGAAAGGCGCTTGCGCATAGGCGGGGGCGGCCAGCAGTCCAAGGCCGGCCGCAGCGCGCAGGATTTGGCGCTTCTTCATGGCTTTTTCCTCCTCACCCTCTCTCGAGGCTGTTGTTAGCCAACATCGCGCGGCCCTGGCTGTCAATGTGAAGGTGCGGCGGCCGGGCTACTTCTGTCCGGCGACAGCGCTTATGGGACTAAACTGGCGATTTGA